>JAEPLS010000002.1:0-300000 GCA_017644325.1 Prochlorococcus marinus CUG1438
CGATGGCAGTTTGATAAGGAGCGGATACAAAACTGGAACCATCTTTATTGGTTAGTAATGTTTGTGTGGATATATCAGAGGAAGGAGCGGATAACAATTCACCTGAATTCTGGTCAGTTAGAAGAGTTTTATTATCTGAAGCACCGTCGAATACCTCAATATCATTTGCAGTTGTGAAGGCATCGCGGTCAAATTCCTGTATATTTCTACCCTGTACATCATCATCGTTAAGGTCGATACCGAATAATTTTTCCGCCAAATAAATTTTTTTGGTATCTAATTGGTCTGTTATTTCTTCAAGATAATCACCATTCTCATCAAATATAAAACCATCTAATTCACGATTTCTGCTGTCTCCCATTAGTAAGATATATTTTCCTAAATATTCTTCACCAATTGAGGGATCGGATATTTTCTCAATAGCTACTCCTTTATAAAAATCTTTTTCTTTATGTCCAAAGTTGATGTTTTTAATATTTAATTCGATTAAATTATTTTTGTTATTTGTGGAAGAAAAGTACAAATCTCCACTTTTGGAGTACCTATACAAATTAGTAAAGGATTCAGTCTGATCAAACGTATTAAATCCCAGTGATCTTAGTTCGTGTAATTCGTCTATTTTGATAGGAACATCTAAGCCACCTTGTTCACCATCTTTATTGAGATCAAACTTAAATAAATTTTCAATATCATTAATACCTTTGTTGCTTTCTGGTAAACCTAGACTTTGATACCAATTACCGTCACTATCGAATAAAAATGCGTAAAGTTCATCTTTTTCTATCCACGAAGAAAATTCATTAACAACCTTAGTTAAGAGGATATATTCACCAACGTTTTTTGCAGTATTTAATTCAGGGTCAGTTATTACTTCAACAGCAATTGGAATGTATCTATTTGATATGATTCCAAAATTTAAATTACCAATTAGAAGCTCTTTCTTATTATTGGAAGCATCTTCTGAGTTAATAAATAAATTATTATTTGAATCAATATATAGATCAGTTAAATTATTTGAGTTATCAAAAGTATTGAAACCAAGTTCCCAAAGTTTCTTTGATTCATCGATATTAGTAAAATCAATTCCTAAATTTTTCTCAAGATTATTAACTCTTTGATTAGAAGAGCCATTTTTAAGATAATTATTGTTTGGAACAACGCTTGTCATTATCCCTAAAGAATTATTTAGGTAAAAGTTACTAGGGACATTAAATGTCTAAACGGGTATACTATAACAAAAAATTGCTCACAAATATTCAAAAAGACTGTAGAACCTTAATAATTTTCTTGATGTGTATAATTTGGAACTAAATCCACCAAATTTATTGTGTTTATTACCTGATAATTACTAATAAACAAATTCAAAAATTTGCGTAAATATTACATTAATCTGAATGTATGATTTATTAGGAAATTTATGAAAAAACTATATATTTTATTTTCATTTATTATTTTTGTAATCCCACTTTTTTTATCTACAAGTAAAAATAATAGACTTCGCTTTATTTCTCTAGTTAATAGATACAATTACAACAAAAATTATCCAAAAGAGTCTTATTTTTCGACTTCTTTAAAAGATATTGTGCCTTGCCCAAAAGAAAGTACAAATATTGCATATTTTGGGCAAAGTAATCATGGCAATATTATAAAAAGAGAAAAAACCTTAGATGTAACTTATAAAAATGTCTTTTCCTATGATTGGAGGTTAGGAGTTTGTTCAAAGTATAAAGAACCTCTAGTAGGAGTTGATGGTCGTGCTGGTGGGTTTGGACATGTGTCATCAGATACTATTAATAGTCTTAAAAAAAATTATGATTTTTCTGAAAATATAGTTGTTCTAGGATTTTCAAAAGGTGGAACAAAAGCACAAGATTGGGTGGATGGCCCCTTTGCGGACAAATTTAACTTTTTTTTGAAAAGGTTAAAAAAAGATGATATCAAGATTGATTATGTTTTTTGGCATCAAGGAGAGTCAGAAATTAAAAATGCAAATAGAATTTATTATCAAAATTACACTAAAGATATTCAATTGATATTTAAAAAGTTTCTTACAACTTCAAGTAGAACAAAAATTGGTATGGCTTTAGTTAGCGTTTGTAAATCTGAGAAAAGTAAATCTTTAATAAAATCTCAACGTTCAATAATCCAAGAAAATAGTAAAGTCTTTTTGACATTAAACACTGATAAGCTTGGAGATATTTATAGATATGATGGATGTCATTTTAATTCTTTAGGAGCTTCAGTAATTGGAAAAAAATATGCAGCTTTTATAAACAAATTTAATAAATGAAAAGTGATGTTACTAAATTTTTACTTATTTCTAAACTTAGAAACAATAAATAGAAATCCATAATATGCCTTTAAATTTTATTTGCTCACAAGACTAATTTCAATGTAATAGTTATCGTTTTACTTTTTAATTTAAATTATCCAATAAGATAAATACATTTATAGTAGCTCCTTAACTTATTTTTTATTTTGAACAAAATTAAAATAAAAATTTCAAAAATGCTTATTGTGCTAATTTTAAAAATAAATTGAAGTTTTCTCTTTAAGTATTAATTAAAATTCAACTATCCGAAATTAATATTTTTTTGAAATAAACCAAATAAGTTGTTACCAACAATGGCTGCTATTATTAGGGCGAAGGCAACTATTGCGAAAAGAACACTCACATCTTTAATATCATAAGGAGCTTTAAATAAAGGTTTCTGGTCAGCCATGGATATCAAAACTATAAATGCAATTAAATCATAGTAGTTTAATTCTTTTGAGAAGTATTAAGTGATTTTTTAATATAATTTTGGACAAAAAAAAGCCACAAAAAGTGGCTTTTTTGATGAGTTTATTGAACTAGCTTGTATAAGCTTTTCCTCTGTAAGTTAGTTCGTTGTGCTGCTTCTTAGCAACTTCTTTGTTTTGGACGTACTTTTGCCCTCTGTAAATTAGAGTCATTTTTTAAGCTCCGGTTTCGCTTAAGTCCCCGTTCCATGGCTTAAGTCGATTTGCGGCTTGCTAAACGCAAGTTGAACGTTTTGGTAGCGGTTGCTACAAATTTATAATAACATCACATGAAATTAATTGTCTAGGCTTTTTCTAAATAAATTTAATATTTTAATGATCAAATTAGGTTCCTAGACAAAAATAGTTACTTTTATCATTATCCAGTTTTCTACAGGTTACATTTTGTTCGTTTTTGAGAAGTATTTTTTATTTAATGAGCTTTTATATGTAAAATTCTTAGGATTATAAAAATTGTTTTATGTTTTCTAAAAGCAAAAAACCTACAGTAAAAAAATCTGCAATAAATGAAGAGACTCCATTATTTGCTCAATTACTTCCATTCGCTAACAGAATGAATGATAAAGTTCAATTAGTAAATGCTCTAGCTTTTACTTTTATTATGGGATTCTCAATTTTTGGAATTGCCCTTTGGAGACTCTCAGCGCTGACCTAATTATTTAATTTTTGCAAAGCATCAATTTTAGATTCTTTATTTTTAATTATTGTTATTAACCATTTAGAGGCTAGCCCCCTGGATATTGATCTGTTTTTTAGAAATCTACATATATATATGTGTAGATTTTTTTCGTTTTTGGAGTTAAATTTTTCTTCAAAATCTAATATTTCCTCCTCTGAGGTTCTTTTTCTTAGCTCATCAACTAAAGCATGACTAGAGGAATCATTAAATAAGTTTCCTATATTTAAGCTTAATGTCATTAATAATTTATGTCCCTACTAAAGAGGTAGCCATAAATTAAAATTTTAAAAACTAATTTATATTTTTTATTAACAATAAATTTAAAACTTAATCTTTTGGTTTAGCCAGGGGAAGCAAGCACTTATCTGAATCGCAACCTGCCGGCCCTGCTTCAGATAGTTCTCCAACATCATATTTATTGAGAGCATCAAAGAAATCATGATTAACTTTTCTATCTATTACTTTGTTTTGCAATGATATATATTCCTTTTTGCTGATTGGTTCAAAAGGCAATCTCGGAAAAGTTGCATTAGCACTAAATCGAGCAAGTAACGCCGCTGAAATATATCCTTCATTATTTTCTATCGCATTATGAATAGCCTTTGCTAAATCCTCGATTTCATCTTCTCTAAATTCTACAGTCGCTGAAGTATTATGCTCTGTGTAAAATTTCTGCACTTGCATATAAAAGTCAAATTGAGCTAATGCTGAGAAATTATTGATGTCTATTTGGTCAGCTCCTTCTATATTTGCCCAACTAACTTCTGTTGGAATTTCGACTAACCATTCTGTACATCTTGGATCGAATGGATTATCAAGTAAGCAACCGTTTTCATCTTTATCAGATTGAGATGGAACAACTGAGTAACCATAATCCATGCAAGCTAAAGCGATTGGATCATTTTTCCTGAAAGTTATTCTTCTAATGAATCTTTGTGCTTTTGGTGGATGCCATCCTGGGGCTGCTCCAGTTAAAAGACTTTTAGTCCCAGCTGGCTGAACTGTTGTGCATCGATTTGGTCTTCTTAGATTATGTTTGTCACAATATTCCCAGACAGTTTCTTTAACTATTTTTCTCCAAGAATCTAAAAATTTAGCTTCCTTCTCCTTGAAAGACTTTCCTTCATCGGTTTCAGGCCTTCCTGCTTCCCACCACTTCAACCATGGTGTACCAAAAGCATGGACACAAAAATCAAATAATCCAGTGAAACTTACCCCTACAATAGGGTCATATTCTCTACTTTTTCTGTAACGCTCAACTTCAAATTCATGATTAAGTAAGCATGCCACTGAAAGAGCTGCTGCCTTAAAAGCCTTTTTTTGTTCTTCAACATTTTTGGGATCAATCTGGTTTAAATGAACTTCAGCTAAATTGCAATGGAAATCATTTCCTAAGATCTCCCCGCAAGGGTTAAGTCCATATCTGCTCAGCCTGTGATCTAGCTCTTCTTCAGAGAATGGGCCATAACTACTATTTATCCAATTTCTAGCTTCATCTTTACCTTGTTCTGAGTAAATTTCGATAAATTCCTTTCTCAATTCATCATCTTTGAGAATATCTGCATTTGATCTTGCGATGGCCTCTGGAGCAAATTGAATAGCTCCCTCACCCGAATGAAATTGTTTAGTGACAGCATCTAAGACAGTTTGGTAAGAGGGTTTTGTATGGTAAACCCTAGTATGATTTGCCATTCTGAGGGCATCTTTTTCAGGATCTATTCTCCAATTACCATTCTCATCTTGACTCCATAGATTTTCTTTAGCCGATGCCGCTTCGTTATCATCTGAAGCAAATTGTCTCATGCCAGCACTTCTTCTAATATTGCCAGCGACTATGGTTACTGCTGCTTCATCAATTAATAAACAACACTCTACGGTACTTAATTTCCTTCCTATTGCTTTTCCAAGAAGGGACGCGACTCTGGAGTAGAGGTCTTTTAATTTAATAGGATTTGCCATGCCACCAAACCCTTTTAATGATTCTCCTGCAGGCCTAATATCTTCCAAATTAATATAAACATCAATTTCCCTTTCAAGACTTTCGTTACTTGATGCCTCAAGAAGATATTTATAACTATCTACCCAGCCTCTTCTGCTATCTCCAACTTTGATGAAAAGATCTTTTCCTTTGACTTCTAATGATGACTTCTCTTCTCTTTGATCTTTCGGAGTTAAACCAACTTCACTAACTGACTTTATATTTATTTTATTTATGACCGTGGGTAGTTTGTTTATAAAATGAGGCTCAATTATTGCACCTGTTCCACATCCCATCATTGCTAAGTCCATCATTAAAGCAAAGGCTTCCCAATCAATTAAGTTAGTTGAGGTGCAGTTATATGCTCCTGAGAAATTTTGGTTCTTATTAATCCAAGGAGTTCCACCAATCCATAACCATCTACCCGAAGGTTGGGCTTTTTGGTTACTTTGCATCTCCCTCATTAAGATCATTTCTTCATCAGAAAGTTTCCCTAATTGTTTTAATCCCGATAAATTTCTTTCACCTACTTCGCTCCAGTTCTCTCTTTTCCCAGAAGAAGTTTTTCTACTGTAAGATCTGAAAAAAACAGGATAAGCAGCTGGTGCAGTCTTTGGAAAATCATCTTTTTTAAGATTATTGGAATTGCTCTCTGAAGAAGCTCTATTTGGTGCAACAGTCACGATAAAAAAAGTTGTATGTGAATAACCCGTATTGGAAGAATAACTCTACCTGTGGCGTCTGCAACTATTCTTACCACTATTTAACGGTTTGTGTAAAATTATGTTTAATATGAAATTTTTGTTTAAGAAAGTATATGGAAAGAATACCTGAACCTGAATTAATGGAAAAAAAAGAGCAGGTCATTTCTTATGACGAAGCTGATTTTTCAGAAGGGGAACTTAATTTAATTAATCAAGTAAATGATTATCTTTTTAGAAAAAATATTTCTTTAGGCGAAAAAGATTTAATAGTTGATTTAGGGTGTGGCCCAGGAAATATTTCTGAGAAGTTAGCAATAAAATGGCCTAATACTGAAGTGGTTGGAATAGATGGTTCTAAAGAGATGATTTTGAGAGCGGAATATAACAAAGAGATTTCTATAAATAAAAAGAAATTAAATAATTTACGCTACTTATGTTCTGACATAAAAAAGATTAAATCAACTGATTTTTTACTTAAGAAAGAAATCAGTTTACTTGTAAGTAATAGTTTGATCCATCACATAACCTATCTTGAAGATTTCTTTAACACCATAAGAAGTTTGTCTAGCGATAGCACTGTAAATGTTCATAAGGATTTAAAAAGGCCAATAGATGAAAAGTCCGCTCTTGAACTCAAATTACAATGTTCAAAAAAATATAATGAGATTCTGACTGATGACTATTATGCATCTTTAAGAGCTTCTTACACTTTTAAAGAGTTAAAAAATTTCATCCAAGAGGATAATCTATCTTCTTTAGATGTGATTGAAGATGGCGATCAATATTTAATAGTCTATGGTAATGTTTAAGAACTAAGAGAAAATCCCTAATATTAATATAATGAGCTTAGGTACTAAAATTTTAAATAAAGATATTCTGAATGCAGTAAATAAAAGAAGAAATTTTGCAATTATCTCACATCCAGATGCTGGGAAAACAACACTTACTGAGAAGCTTCTTTTGTATGGAGGTGCCATTCAACAAGCGGGCGCAGTAAAGGCTAGGGGGAATCAGAGAAAAGCTACTTCAGACTGGATGGAACTTGAGAAACAAAGAGGTATTTCAATTACATCAACTGTACTGCAATTTGAATATGAAAGATCTGTAATAAATTTATTAGATACACCAGGTCACCAAGATTTCTCAGAAGACACTTATAGAACATTATCTGCTGCTGATAATGCAGTTATGTTGGAAGATGCTGCTAAAGGACTAGAACCTCAAACTAGAAAATTGTTTGAAGTTTGCAAAATGCGAAAAATACCAATTTTCACTTTCATAAATAAGATGGACAGACCAGGAAGAGAGCCATTTTCCTTACTTGATGAAATTGAATCAGAACTTGGACTAAATACTTTACCCATAAATTGGCCAATTGGGAGTGGCGAGGAATTTAGGGGAGTTATTGATAGATTTTCAAGAGAGGTGATTTTATTTGATAAGGCGGTAAGAGGGAAACAATCAAATGAGAATAGATTAAGTCTAGAAGATAAAAATTTATCAAAATATGTAGAGAAAGAGTTGCTTGAGATATCACTTGAAGAATTGGAGGTACTTGATGAGGCAGGATCGAAATTTGAAAAAGAAAAAGTTTTTAATGGCTCTTTAACTCCAGTTTTCTTTGGGTCTGCTATGACTAATTTTGGTGTAAGACCATTTTTAGATAGTTTTTTAACAATGGCTCAGAAACCAACTTCAAGAATTAGTAATAAAGGGGATATTGAACCTGCAAGTGATGAATTTAGTGGATTTGTTTTTAAGCTTCAAGCGAATATGGATCCAAAGCATAGAGATAGGGTTGCTTTTATAAGAGTTTGTAGTGGGAAATTTGAAAAGGATATGTCAGTTAAACATTCTAGAACTGGGAGAACAATTAGATTATCAAGACCGCAAAAAATATTTGGCCAAGACAGAGAAGTTGTTGATGATGCCTATCCTGGTGATGTTATTGGTTTAAATAATCCGGGAATGTTTTCTATTGGAGATACTCTTTACACAGGTAGTCACCTGGAGTATGAAGGGATACCTTCTTTTAGCCCTGAAATATTTAGTTGGCTAAGAAATCCAAATCCATCAGCATTTAAAAATTTTAGAAAGGGTGTGAATGAACTCCGTGAAGAAGGCGCTGTTCAGATTCTTTATGACTTTGATGAGAGCAAAAGAGACCCTATACTCGCAGCTGTTGGGCAGTTGCAGTTGGAAGTAGTAACCCACAGGTTGAAAAGTGAATATGGTGTAGATGCAAATCTTGAATCGATGCCATATCAATTGGCTAGATGGGTTTCTGATGGATGGCCAGCTATTGAAAAACTTGGCAGAATATTCAATTGTAAAATAGTTAAAGATTGTTGGAATAGGCCAGTTATTCTTTTTAAAAATGAGTGGAATCTAAATCAATTTGTTGAAGACAATAATCAATTAAATTTAAACAAAGTTGCTCCCGTTGTTAGTGGAGTCGAACCAATTGTTTTATAAAGCCTTAATGGATTATAAAATTGGTTAATCTGTTAGTATTGGTTAAAAATTTTGGATTCAAACAGTAGTAAAAACAATAGTGAAAAATCACCTTATGAAATTTTAGGTATAGAAGAAGGTGCTGCTTTTGAGGATATTCAGAAGGCTAGAGATCTTAAAGTTAAAGAGGCCGGTGAAGATTTAATTTTGAAAGCGAAAATCGAATCCTCCTTCGATCAATTGCTTATGGGGAGTTTAAAAGCGAGACAATCAGGAAATGTAAGCTATGAAGCTGTAAGTGCCTCAAAAAAAGAAAAACAAATTAATCAATTTACCAATAATAATTTTCCACTGCTTTCTAAAATAAAAAATTTAAATAATAACTCTAAGAAATCAAGTCAGTATAGTTTGCCAAAAATTACGCCTCCCTCATTTGATAATCTTTCAATAAAAATATCTGTTGCGTTATTATTTTTAATTTTGCTATTTATCAGTCCAGACTCTAATAATAGACTTTTGCTTTCTATATCAACATTAATACTTACTTATACACAAATTAAATCAGGGAAAAGATTTATAGGTTCTCTAGGTTGGAGTGTTACCTTTCTTTCGATAGGATTAATATTTGGTGGATTACTTGAAAATAATTCCTTTATTCAGGAAGTATCCAACAATTCTTTATCAATACAAAAAATACAAAGTATTCCAGCCATGGTTATTTTATGGCTAGGAGTAATTTTCTTATGATTAATTTTCTATCATCGATTTAATTTCTTCATAATTTATAAGATATTTATCTTTACAAAATTCACAAACTAATTCTGCTTTGCCTTCTTTCTTGAGGATGTCCTCCAACTCACTCTTATCAAGCATCTTCATTGCATTTAAACTTCTTTGTTTAGAACACTTACATTTGAAACCAACTTCTTGGGAACGAGCTTTTTCAGATATTGATTTATCGTCAATATCGGGAAATATATTTCTTATTAAGGAAAGAAGATTATCTTTTGACTGAAATAGGTCTTCGCTAAAAGAATTAACTTCTTTACATCTTTCTTCAAGTAGTGAGACTAGTAAAGGGTCAGTATCTTTTTTAGGCAAAACTTGAGCTAATAATCCACCACTACAAATAACATCTTTATTTTGAATTTTTTCTCCAATGAATACAGCAGAAGGAGTTTGTTCCGAATGATATAAATATGAAGCTAAGTCTTCTGCAATATTCCCATTTACTAATTCAACTGTACTTGTAAAGGGCTCTCCAATTCCACTATCTCTAATAACATTTAAATATCCAGTACCTAATGCTTTTGTGAAATCGAAAGAATATTTATTACTATCTATTTTGATTAGATCTAATTCTAAATCGGGATTTCCCACATAACCTCTGACTTTGCCGTTTCTACCTGCATCAACCAGCAATCCCTTCAAAGGTCCGTCAGACCTAACTCTTAAGGTTACTCTCCCATGCATTATCTTCATTGAACTGGCTAAAAGCAGTGATGCACTAAATGCTCTCCCTAAGATACAGGTGGTTAAATAAGAAAGACCGTGTCTTTTTTTAGCTTCTTGAGAAGATTCTGTTGTTAATACTGCAACTAATCTTATCCCTCCGTTTGCTGCAGTAGCTCGTACTATCCTATCCTTCATGATTTTCTTTCATAAGATTTTTGATTTTCCCTTTTTCCAGAATTAATATCCTAGAGGGAATTCCCTCAAATAAGGCAGGTTCATGAGTAACAATAATAATTGTATTTTTATTTTTTAGGTCAAGAATTAAATTCTTCACATCATTTCTCATTGAATAGTCTAATCCCGCAGTTGGTTCATCAAGTAAAAGAATTGATGGGTTTCTAAGTAGCTGAACTGCCACAGCTAACCTTCTTTGTTGTCCGCCACTAAGTTGTTCTGGTGGTTGAGTAAGGTTTAATTTTTCCAGACCAACCTTATTTAAAACTACTTCTATATTTCTTTCTCTTAAAGACTTATGGCCTATTTTTAATTCTTTCCCAATAGTTGTGCCTATAAAATATCTTTCGGGGAATTGGAATACTACTCCACTAAACCATCTTCTTTGTCTAGAAGATAAAATTTTATTATTCCAAGTAATTTTTCCTCTTTGGGGATTTGTTAACCCGCTAATTATTTCGAGCAGGGTTGTTTTCCCAGATCCACTACTGCCACAAATTAAAATGATTTCATTTTCATAAACTTTTAAATTAAGATTGTCTATTATTTTTTTTTCCCCTGTTTGAGGTTGATAGGATATTTCTTTTAAATCAAGCATTATTAATTAAGTTATAGCTATGAATTTTAATCTAGTAGTAACTTACTTATA
Source organism: Prochlorococcus marinus CUG1438 (assembly GCA_017644325.1). Classification (NCBI taxonomy): domain Bacteria; kingdom Bacillati; phylum Cyanobacteriota; class Cyanophyceae; order Synechococcales; family Prochlorococcaceae; genus Prochlorococcus; species Prochlorococcus marinus. Next base: position 10,956 of record JAEPLS010000002.1, read on the forward strand.
ATAGCTACAGATCTAAAAAGCTATTAGTCAATATGAATATTGTTTTTAGAGAAGTTGATCCTTTTAACTGTTGGATATGGATTAGATTTTCAGAACCTCCAACTCAAGATGAAAAAAATTATTTAGATGGCGTTTTTGATAGTTGGTACGTCTTAGGAAGATTAGGGGGCTTTAACTCTGAAAATTTACAAACTCATGAGGAGGGTTCAGATCTTAGTTGGATGTCCTACGATAATGACCAAAAAAATGCTTCTCTTCCCGCCTTAATGCATAATCTAGGGATTATGGAATATCAAAACCTTTGGGCCAGATGTTGGGTTGATTTTGGGACTTCAGACTCCCTTTCAATAGATATTTTAATTAATTCTTTGAATGAGATATCAAATAATTATGTAAAAATTGAAGAGTTAATTATTGGTGGTGAAAATAATGATTGGGCTGTTGAAGAACATGAAGATTTAGTTTTCAAAGGTTAAGTGTCTTAGATGGAAGACTTAACAAGATTAATTATTTCCCATGAAAGGATTGAAAATAATAGGAACAATAATATAAAACTCACCTATGAAGAGGCTCATTATATAAATAAAGTAATGAGGATAAGAAATGGTGAAGAAATATTTATAGCTAACGGAGAGGGTTTATTATGGAAAGCTATAAAAATTAAAAATGATTGCTTAGAAATAAATCAATTAAAAAACCCTTACTTTTTTCAACAAAAAGAAATTTACTTAATAGGAATTGCTGTTGTAATGCCAAAAAGTGGTTTTGAAGATATTTTAAAAATGTCTACTGAAATAGGAATTGATTTTATACAGCCATTATTTTCAGAAAGACAGGTAAACAAAAATTTAAATTTTCCGAAAAAACTTTTGCGATGGAATTCAATTATTAAAGAAGCAGTTGAGCAGAGTGAGAGATTATGGAAACCATCTATTTTAGATGGTATGGATATTATTGAATGGCTAAAAAGTAGAAATAATCAAGAAAGAGTTTCAATTTCCATAACTAGAGAAGAAACACAATATGACTTAAATCAATGGTTAAGAAAAAACCAAAAAAATGTAAATAAAAAAGGAGGTATTTTTTGGAATGTAATTGGCCCTGAAGGAGGTTGGTCCACTAAAGAAATTGATTTTTTTAATAAAAACAATCTTACCTTTGTCAAACTTTCTGATACTATCTTGAGAACTTCAACGGCTAGTATTAATGCATCATCAATTCTAAATCAATGGAGAATTGATTTTAAATTAATTAATTAGATAAAAATGAGTTTGATTATAAATCAATTTTTTATAGGTTTTTGCATTAATTTTATTTTGATTTATATTTTCTGCAAGATTCCTTTGATGACGAAAGGAGGTTGGATAAGTGCTGGAATTCTTGGCACGATTTTGTGGGGATGTTTGTCCTGGCAGGGTTGGATGTCAGTTGTGTTTTATTTATTATTTGGATCTCTCGTAACTAAAATAGGTTATAAATTTAAAAAAGAAAAAGGAATAGCTGAAAAAAGAGGTGGTAGAAGAGGTCCTGAAAATGTATGGGGCTCTGCAGCTACAGGATTAGTTCTTGCCATGATGACTAAATTAAATCCTGCCAATATAGTAATGTTTAAAATAGGATTTGCTGCAAGTTTTGCTGCAAAGTTGGCAGATACTTTTGGCAGCGAAATTGGTAAAAGGTTTGGTAAGGATACCTATTTAATTACTTCACTTAAAAAGGTTGAGAGAGGAACTGAAGGAGGAATAAGTATAGAAGGAACATTAGCTAGTGTTTTGGGATCAATATTTATGGCTTTTATAATGCTTCGTCTATCAATTATTTCTACAAAATATCATTTTATAGTTGTTGTAGTTTCTGGATTCTTAGCAACACTTTCCGAGAGTATTATTGGTGCTAAATTTCAAAATAAATATAAATTAAGTAATGAATTGGTAAATGCTATTCAGACAAGTATTGCTTCTGTTTTTGCTATCTTTGCTCTTATTTTATATTCATATCTTTTAAATTAATAATATATGGAAAGACTTAGGATTCCTTCCATTTTGTAAGAATCTCCCAGCTTTTAAGTCTTTGGAAAAGCCAGAAATGACCTTCGGAATTTAGATGAATTCCATCATGCGTAATCCAATTTTTACTCCTTTTATCAGAGTACATTTCTCTAAAAGTAGGAAGAAATGGGACATTCTGATTTAGGCATACTTCCTCCATTCTCCTTTCATAAGAATTACAAAAATCATTTGAGTACCATAAACATCCTGCGAACGGCATTTTGCTTTCGTCAACTGGTGTCAGACCAATAACAAATACATTTGTTTGAGAGTTCATTTCATTGATTAGCCTCTCTAATCCATATTCAAATCCATCTATATCTAATTGATGTCTTCCATTTATCTGACCAATTGCTGCAGTGTCGTTAAGACCTACATTTAGTAGGATTGCTTTGGGTTTATTTCTTCTCGTTTCTCCTCTAGATGACCATTCTTTTTCCCATCTATATGAAACTTTTTCTATCCCATCTCCCCTAACGCCAAGTTGATAAATAACTGGCCCATTGTGGTTATTGCACCAATCTTTTCTAAGCCTCTCACACCATCCACCACCCTCATTATCTCCCCATCCATAAACTGAGCTATCTCCAATTACAACTAGCTGTTTTGGTAAACTAATCACTATAACCGGAAAAAATAATTACTTGATTTAACAAATTATTCTTACAAATCAAGTTAAACTATTTTTGATTTTACCATTTATTAATTCGCCAAATATTGCGATGGAGCTATAAGCTATCAAAACTATGGTGACTTCTTGCCATGCGAAGGAACTTAGTGATTCTTGCAATTGCCAACCTAGACCAACACTTCCAATAACCCCAACAATTGCAGTTTCTCTAATAATGATGTCAGACCTATAAGCGCAATATGCTAAGTAACTTTTTGCTTGTTGAGAAAATAAACCTAAAAGCCAACTAGTATTTCTCGAGATTCCTAGAGATTTCATTGCAATATAATTTCTTTTATCTTGGCTATCTAGATTTGTAAAAAGTAATTTGCTAATAATACCAGCGTTGTGGAGACCTAATGTTAAAGCTGCTAAAGATACAGAAGGATTATTAAAAGTTAATAGAGTTAGAAGTATTACAGGTGTTGGTATTAAACGTAATAAAAATGCAAAAATTTTTATAAAAAATTTAGAAGTATTGTTGTTAAAAATTACTATTACTAATGGAGGTAAACTAATTGCGATTCCTGTTGATAAAAGACTTAAAGTTATTGTTTCTAATATAAGTTTTAAGAAATCAAATAATCCTAAATCTGAGCTTGATTTAAATAGAGAACTAACGGAATTATAATTTTCAAAATTAATACCAAAAATAAAATGAAGAAAATATGAAAAAGAAAATAAAATCGTAATGAAAAAAACTGCAATAAAAAAGATAGATAGAATTTTATTTGTAGTATTAAATTTTATTTTTTTTAATATTAATCCAGAAAGAATTATCAAAATTGCTAAGGACCATAAATAAGTCCATAACTCTCTAAAATTAAGAGTTTGGAAAGATAAAAAAATACTTGTACCTATTCCTCCAATCCCAAAAAGTCCTAAAACCACAGTACTTCTTATTGAACACTCTAATCGATATAAACCAAAGTTTTTAAATGTATTTATTATTGGATTCCATATTAAAGTTAGTAAAGAAGAAAATTTAGATGCATTTATTTGATTTATAGATTCAAAACTTTTGTAGTCAATAGTTTCTAATTGTTCAGCAAAAACTTTTGAATTTACAGCAATATAAGGAATACATATAGCTATTATTCCTATCGAAAAATTTATGCCATATATTTGCATTAATAGTATTCCCCAAACCACTTCGTGTATAGATCTAATTATTGTTAGAAAAAACCTTATTATGCGGTAGAAAAAATTTGGAATATTAAAAATTTTATAAAAAATATTTGAGGTTAATATTCCAAAAATTGCTCCAAAAATAATACTTACTAACCAACTAAAAAAACCAATTAAGATAGTTTCATTTAATCTCTTAATTATGGTAATAATAATTTCATTATCGATCTTGGGATTAAATGCAGAAATTAAGAATTCTTGGAATAATTTAAATCCTCCAAAATGAATATTGTTTATTAATTGATACCCTAGAGGTATGCATACCAAAATTGGAAGAAAACATAATGAGGTATAGTTTAATTTTAATTTGTTCAACTAATTAATATATTTTGTCTAAATGAATCTTCTTTAAGTTATTTCTTTTGATATTGAAAAAAATTTTACCATCCCTGATTCCAATAACTTTATCGAAACCGTTCAGTAAATCTAATCGATGTAATGCAACTAATGCCGTATTTTGGGATTTTTTTGTATTATTTTTATCGACACTTTCTAGCATTAGGTTTTTAATTGTTGTTATCAATTTGGGATCTAGATTATTAAAAGGCTCATCTGCAAGTAATATATTTGATCCTTGAATTAATGATCTAGCTATAGCTACCCTTTGTTTTTGCCCCCCAGATAGTTTTCTGATTTTTTTGTCGTAAATAGAGTTATGAAGTCTACATAATTGCATATATTTATGAGCCTTTTTAAAAGAACTTATATTTAGTAAATTTTTAAAAGCGAAATAAAAATTGTTTTCCGCTAGTAGTCCGCAATTAACATTTTGTTCTGCTGAGAGATCTTCTATTAATCTTAAATCTTGCCATATAGTTGTTATTTTACTTTTCTGTTTTCTATCTAATTCCTGTAAACTTTTATTGAATAATTTAACCTCACCTTCTGTTGGCTTGATAGTGCCATTAAGTACTGATATAAGTGTAGTTTTTCCTGAGCCGCTTTTACCTAAAAGTGCAATTTTTTCCCCAGAATTTATTTTTAAATTTATTTTATTTAGTATCAGATCATTTTTGTATTTATAAGAAATATTATTTAATTCTAAGACAGTATTATTCATCTAATTTTATTTAATTTTCTCCCAATTTCCTCTATATTTTTATATTGTTTTGATTCTGCCTTTATAAATCTTTTTGCATTGAACATATCTAATATCTGTTTATGTGATTTTTGCTTTATATCTAAATTTAGAATTACTGATTTAAGTTCGTTTGTAAACCCTTCCCCGAATCTATTTTCAAGATCCCCTTGAGCAATCCAATGATAGTCAACATATTCCGGGGTGATCCAGAATAATTCTGAATTACTTGTTCTTTTGGGATTATTTTTAAGAGTGTTTTCCCAAACTTGTTTATTTAAAGCTCCAACATCAAATGCCCCACTATTAACTAAAGCTATAGTGGCATCATGACTCCCACTAAAACCTGCTTTTTTTCCTTTAAAATGTTTAATTTCTACCCCTGCTCGATTTAAAAAATATTCTGGCATTAATCTTCCAGAAGTTGAGTTTTCAGATCCAAAAGTAAATCTCAAATTTTTCAGTTTTTTAAGTCCTTTAATGTTTGAAATTGGGTTAAGTTCTAAATTTTTGTTTACTATAAAAACACTTTTAAATTCCTTATCGATATCTCTTTGAGCTATCACAATTGAATTAGGATTTTGTAGTCTGGCTTGAACTCCTGATAAACCGCCAAACCAAACTAAATCTAAATCTTTAGTTCTAAATCCAGTTACTGCTGCAACATAATTAATAACAGGAATGTATTTAACTTCTACGTCAAGTTGTTTGGATAATTCTTTTGAAAATAAATTAAATCTTTTGTCCAAAACATCTTGGTTTTGATCAGGTATTGCTCCAACTTTTAAAACTTTGGGATTTGAAAATACAGGTGATGAAAAAATAGAAAATAATAGAGATGAACTTAGTAGGAAATTTTTTAAATTAAACATTACTTAGTTAAATTAATAGTATTCAGAGATTGCTTTTTCAAGCCTTTGTAGTCCATCTTTTATTTTAATTTCTGAAGTTGCGCAAGAGATTCTAATACATTGATCAGCCCCAAAAGCTTTTCCAGGTACAACAACTAATCCGTAATCTTGAAGAGCTTTATTGCAGAAATCAACTGAAGTAATTGAGGAGTTAGGTAATTTTGGAAATGCGTAAAATGCTCCGTTAGGTTCTTCAATATAAATTCCATTTATATTATTAAGGCCCTCATAGAGAAGTTTTCTTCTTTGATCATAATGACTATTTATCATTGAGAAAAACTCATTATTAATTTTTAAAGCCTCTAAAGCACCTTTTTGAACAAAAGAGCAAACATTACTTGTACTTTGACTTTGTAATGCTGAGGATGCTTTGATTACATCTTTGGGACCTACTAAATAACCTATTCTCCAGCCCGTCATAGCCCATCCTTTCGCAAACCCATTTATTATAAAAATTCTATCTTTTAAGTCATTTGCTAATGAAGATAAACTGTAGTGTTTAAATTCTTTTTTAAGGATTAGTTCGTAAATCTCATCAGAAAGAATATTGATATTTGGATTTTCTCTAGCTAATTCGGCAATTTGTAATAATTCTTCCTTTGACATAACTCTTCCAGTAGGATTATTAGGTGAATTGATAATTATAAATTTAGTTTTTGAAGATATTTTAGACTTCAAATCTTCTATATTTATTTTGAATCCATCTTCTGCAGAAGAATTTGTAAAAATTGGCATTCCACCCGCCAATCTAACCATCTGGGGATAACTTAACCAATATGGAGAAGGAATAATAACTTCGTCTCCAGTATTTAACAAGACTTGGAAAAGATTATATATTGCTTGCTTAGCACCATTTGTGACCATTACATTTTCAAATTCATAATTTAAATCGTTTTGAATTTGAAGTTTATTTGCAATTGCTTTTCGGAGATCTAAATTCCCCGGTGCGGGCCCGTACTTTGTGAATCCATCAAATATAGCTTTACTTGTAGCCTCTATAACTTCTTTTGGGGCATCAAAATCAGGTTCTCCTGCACTTAAATTGCAAATATCTACTCCCTCTGCAGATAATTGATTTGCTTTAGCACTTATTTGCAATGTAAGAGAAGGCTCAATTGAAAGTGCCCGATCAGATAAATAAACTTGACTCATTGACTTATGACTTTTCAAATATGACTTTTAATAATGACAAGTGCATAAATTAAGAATAAATAAAACTATCACACTATGGTTTAATTTAGCTTATTTTCTTAATCTATTTTATTTTCATGTTTTGAGTTCTTAAGATAAAAATAATTAAGTTTTATTTTCGGTGAAAAGGTTAGTAATTGGGAGAGGAAGTGTATTTGCAGATTTGTTAATAATTGGAGAGGCACCTGGAGCACAAGAAGATTTAGAAGGAAAACCTTTTGTAGGTAAATCTGGTAAGCTATTAAACCAATTATTAATACAAGCTGGGATTGACCATGAAAAGGATGTTTATTTTTGTAATGTAATTAAATGTCGTCCACCAAATAATAGAAAACCCACTGCTAGAGAAATTAATATTCATAAACCTTGGTTATTACAGCAAATAAATCTAGTTGATCCCAAATTTATATTACTTACTGGTTCAACTGCTATGAGAGCTATTTTAGAGGTTAAAGATCCTATAAGTAATTTAAGAGGTCAATGGATTAAAAAAGATGGGAGAGAAATTATGGTAATTTTTCATCCATCTTATTTGTTGAGATTTCCTTCAAAAGAAATTAATAAACCTTACCATCTGACTTTGAAAGACCTAGAGAATGTAAGTGGTAAACTATATGCCGTATAATTTAGTGAAATCCTTTTTGAATATCAAGAATTTTAATGTCATTAACTCAATCAAAAGAGGTTAATAGTCTCTCCAAAAGATATTCAACTCATATTGAGAGAAGGATAACTAGAACAGTAATGGTAGGTGATGTAGCTATTGGAAGTGATTATCCAGTAAGAGTTCAATCGATGATAAATGAAGATACGATGGATGTCGAAAATGCTTACTTAGCTATCAAAAGACTTCATGATGTGGGTTGTGAAATAGTAAGGTTAACTGTCCCTTCCTTAGCACATGCCAAAGCAGTAGGAGATATAAAGGCAAAATTACTAGAAAATAATATCAATACCCCCTTGGTGGCTGATGTTCATCATAATGGTATGAAAATTGCAATGGAAGTTGCAAAACATGTTGATAAAGTAAGAATTAATCCTGGATTGTTTGTTTTTGAAAAATCAGACCCTACAAGAACTGAATATACAGATGAGGAATTTGAAACTATTAAGCAAACAATACTTAAAAGATTTACCCCTTTAGTTGAAGTTTTAAAGGCTGAAAACAAAGCTCTAAGGATTGGAGTTAATCATGGGTCTCTATCTGAGAGGATGCTTTTTACTTATGGAGATACGCCATTAGGAATGACAGAATCTGCGATGGAGTTCGTCAAAATTTGTGATGAGCTTGATTTTCATAACATAATTATTTCTATGAAAGCTTCTAGGGCTCCGGTCATGATGGCAGCATACAGAATGATTGCAGATAGGCTTGACTCAGAAGGATATAACTATCCCTTACATTTAGGAGTGACCGAAGCTGGTGATGGTGATTATGGACGGATTAAAAGTACTGCTGGAATTGGAACGCTTTTAGCAGAGGGATTAGGAGATACCATCAGGGTTTCTTTAACAGAAGCTCCAGAAAAGGAAATACCAGTGTGCTATTCAATTTTGCAATCTTTAGGATTAAGAAAAACAATGGTTGAATACATCAGTTGCCCTAGTTGTGGTAGAACACTTTTTAATCTAGAAGAAGTTGTAGATAAAGTTAGGAACGCCACCTCACATTTAACGGGTCTAGATATAGCAATAATGGGATGTATTGTTAATGGGCCAGGAGAAATGGCAGATGCTGATTATGGTTATGTTGGGAAAGGTAAAGGAACTATTGCCTTATATAGAAGGAAAGAAGAGATAAAAAGAGTACCTGAAGATGAGGGGGTTAATGCTTTAATTCAACTTATAAAGGATGATGGAAAGTGGATTGATCCTTAAGGATTTGTCAAATTTTTGAAATTATAAATAAATTCTTTTTATAATAAAAAATATCAGATTAATTGAAGATTAAGAAAATTGCTTAAAAAAAAATTTATAATTCTTTTTGCGACAACCTTTTCTGGGGTATTTTTTAATAATTTTGCAGAAGCAACAGTTTTAAATAATAGTTATAAAGAAGTAATTGATCATGTTTGGCAAATTGTATATAGAGATTTTCTTGATTCAAACGGGAAATTTCAAAAGTCTAATTGGATTAATCTAAGAAAAGAAGTTTTATCAAAAACATATTCAGACAGCAATGAAGCATATGATGCGATTAGAGATATGCTTTCCAAATTAGATGATTCTTATACAAGATTTTTAGAACCTAGGGAATTTAGTCAAATGCGAATTGATACCTCTGGTGAATTGACTGGAGTAGGTATCCAAATAGTTAAAGATAAAGAATCTGATGCTTTAATAATTATTTCACCCTTAGAGGGCACCCCTGCATTTGATGCTGGAATTAAAGCTAGAGATAAAATATTATCGATAGATGATATTTCTACTGAAGGAATGAATATAGAGGATGCCGTGAAATTAATTAGAGGACAAAGAGGTACTAAAGTTAAACTTGAAATTCTTAGAGGTTCCAAATCATTTTTTCAGACTTTATCAAGAGAAAAGATTGAAATAAAATCTGTATCAAGTAAAGTCAATCAAACCAAAAACGGCTTATTAATTGGCTATTTAAGGATTAAACAATTTAATGCAAATGCATCAAAAGAGACTAGAAATGCTATCAAGGATTTAGAAACAAAAAAAGTTTCAGGATATGTTCTTGACTTGAGAAGTAATCCTGGCGGTTTATTAGAATCAAGCATTGATATCTCAAGGCACTTTATAAACAAAGGAATAATAGTAAGTACGGTTAGTAAAGATGGTTTAAAAGAAACAAAAAGAGGAAACGGTCAAGCTTTAACAAAAAAGCCCTTAGTCGTTTTAGTTAATGAGGGTTCTGCTAGCGCTAGTGAAATAGTTTCTGGTGCAATAAAAGATAACAAAAGAGGAAAATTAGTAGGGAAGAAAACTTTTGGCAAAGGTCTAGTTCAATCTATGAGAACATTAGTTGATGGTTCAGGGTTAACTGTTACAGTCGCTAAGTATTTAACTCCTAACGGCACTGATATAAACAAATCTGGAATTATTCCAGACATAGAAGTAAAAATGAATATCAACCCTATTCTTCCAAGAGAGATTGGGACAAGAAAAGATAAACAATATAGAGTTGGCGAAAAAGAGCTAATAAATATAATTAATAGAAACAATCAGATAAGTGAATTTAGACCAAACACTACAAACCTTAATGCATTATTGAAAATTAATAATGAAGATAAAGTATTTTCATTAAATTAATTACTCATATCCAGCATTCTCTTTATTGGTAAATAGGCTCTTCTTATTATTTCTGGGTCAAGTTCGATTGATGGAGAATTATTTTTCAAACAATCTAGAATTTTTTCTAAAGTATTTAATTTCATATATGGACACTCGTTACATTTACAACCTTCTATGTCTGGAACTTCTATAAAGATTTTATTGGGTTCTTTCTTCTTCATTTGATGTATTATTCCAGGTTCAGTTAATACCAAGTAAGTTTTAGATGAATCTTTGGTGACGAAATCAAGCAACCTACTGGTAGATCCAATAAAGTCCGAGAGAATTAGCAAATTTTGATTACATTCAGGATGGGCAATAACTTTTGCTTCCGGATTTTGGTATTTTAATTTTAATAAAGCTTCTTCACTAAATGATTCATGAACAATGCAGCTGCCTGGCCATAATTTGAGATTTCTGCCAGAATTTTTTTGTACCCATCTCCCAAGATTCTGATCTGGTGCAAAGATTATCTTTTTATCTTCAGGTATCTTGTTAACTAATTCAACTGCGTTACTGCTTGTACATATCAAATCACTTTGCGCTTTTACATCCGCAGTGCAATTTATGTAACTTACTACAAAGTGGTCTGGATTCTCTTCCCTGAACTTTTGAAACTTATCTGGTGGACAATCGTCTGCTAATGAGCATCCGGCGTCTATATCCGGTAATAAGACTGTTTTCTTTGGGCTAAGTATTTTTGCGGTTTCGGCCATAAAGTGCACACCGCAAAAAATTATTATATCAGCATCATTATTTGCAGCTTTCCTAGATAGATCTAATGAATCGCCAATGAAATCTGCAATTTCCTGAATCTCTGGAGCTTGATAATAGTGCGCAAGAATAATTGCATTAGCTTTTTTGCAACGCTCCTTTATCTCAGAAATCAAATCCTCATCATTTTGAACTGATTTCTGTTTTGCAGTAGAAGTTATACTGGTCAGGATTTAGAATATCTCTAAATAGATTATATGCCTTTAAACAGAAAAAATTCTGACAAATTTAAAAATTGCTATTGTTGGTGACTGTCATGGTCAATGGTCTGAATTAGACTTGAAAGTTTTATCGATTGTCAACCCAAATATTGTTTTATTTGTTGGTGATATTTCTGATGGGAGCATCAAGATAATTAAAAAAATCAATGAGATCAAAATTCCTACTTTTGTGATTCTAGGAAATCATGATAGAGGGAAAGATTCTACAGGGGAAACTCTCTCAAAGCAGATACGTGTTCTTGGTGAAAAATATTGTGCATGGGATTTGAAAGTTTTTAATAATCAAATAAATTTATTGTCTGCAAGACCCTGTAGTTCTGGCGGCGGCTATTATCTTTCGAAAGAAGTTAAAGGTGTTTATGGACCTATCACCGAACAAGATTCAATAAATAAAATCATCAAATGTTCAGAAAAGAGTATCGAAGATATACCTTTAATAATTATTTCTCATGCTGGCCCCTCGGGTTTAGGCTCAGAACCTAAAAGCATTTGTGGGAAAGACTGGAAATTACCCTCATTAGATTGGGGAGATAGAGATTTGTCTGTAGCTATTTCTCAAATACAAAAGAGAAGAAAAGTTGATCTTGTCATTTTTGGTCATATGCACAACCGGCTTAAAAGAAATCTTGGTTTAAGAGAGATGTTTAAAATTGATAGCAAAGGGACAATTTATTTCAATACTGCTGTGGTGCCAAGATATAAAACTGATGAAGATGGGAAATTACTAATTAACTTTTCATGGATTGAGTTTGAAAAAAAGGGATTGAGTCATGTTTCTCATCGATGGTATTCAGAGTCTGGTGAAATTCGTGAAGAAGATAAATTTTTTTAGGATTAGATGTTTCTGTCCATATTTTAAGTATTTTTGGGCTTTTCATATCTTGAAAATAAAGTTTGAGACAAGATATAACCCGCAATTCCTGCGGCTGTAAAAGCTAAACCATTTTTAAATAAAGGTAATAAATCATTTGTTCTGGATATTATCGGTGCCAAACCAAAAATTCCAAATAACATTCCCCATAAAGGAGAAAGAAGAGCTAAAAATCCAATTGATATGACTTGACCTTCTTTTCTTGGGGCAGATGCAAAACCTGCTACTAAACCTCCAAGAATCGATGTACATAAAGTCCATATATATTGCTCTTTGGGTAGGCCAGGGACAACTTGGCATCCTCCTCTTTCGAGGCAAATCTTTACTGAATCAATTGCATCTAATACGGCACCATCCTCACCGTGATCTTTAACATAATATTGGTTGCCAAATCTTGTTTGAAGTTCAACCCAAAATAACCTTGGCATAAAATTAAAATAAGCTTCTCCGACATTAAAGTTCAGTAAATTTCCTCCTCTAGGGTCCGCAACAACCAACAAACTTGTTTCATCTAAATCCCAATAGTCCTTTATTGCACTACCAGGTGAACTCTCAAACTGAGATAAATATTTAATTTTCCACCCACTTTCAATTTCTAGATTGTTGAGCTTTTCCTCTAAAGATTTTTTCTGAATAGGGCTTAATGTTTTTGCTAAATCAATTACGGGTGTTTTTTCTTCTGGTAAGAGATTTGGATTATTTAAAGCTAAAACGGGTTTATGTGAAATTAAAACTAATATAGATAGAAATATTCCTAATAAATAGTTAATCTTTGAAGGCATAAATAAGTTTTATCTTTTTATATTTTCGCCGATGAATAGCTTACCTGCGAATAATCCAGATTGGTTAGTAAAAAAAATAATAAAAATGGGTGGGACTATAAGTTTTTATGACTTTATGAATTTTGCATTAAATGATCCTATTAATGGTTATTACGGCAGCGGTAAAGCTGAGTTAGGCGTTCGAGGCGATTTTGTTACATCACCCTCTTTATCTGATGACTTTGCTTTTTTGGTTGGTAAACAAATAAAAGATTGGCTAATTCAGTTCAAAATTAGTTTTTTATCTAATCAGAAATTAGCTGTAACTGAATTTGGAGCTGGAGATGGAAGCTTTATGAGTGGATTAATTAAATATTTTTTAGAAAACAACAAGAATTTTTTAGATGGAGTTTCTTTTGTGATTATTGAACCTAATGAAGGGATGGTAGAAAAACAAAAAAATAAATTAGAGGAATTTTTAAACTTAGGTATTGATATTTTATGGAAAGGTTTAGAAGAAGTAGAGGAAAATAATATAAATGGAATAGTTATTGCAAATGAGGTTTTAGATGCTTTGCCAGTAGAGAGAATAACCTTCTCAAAGGGAAAATTAATTCGACAAGCAGTTTCTATAGACAAAAAATCTCATAAATTATTTTTTGATGAAATGCCAATTACAAGTGAATTGGATAAAAGTATTGAACTTGCTAAAAGCGAGTTAGGAATTACTATTCCGCCTGAAGAAGCTCCTGAAGGATGGACCACCGAATGGCATGTAGATAATTCAAAATGGTTAGAAGCTATTTATGGAAAAATTAATAATGGTATTTTATTGATAATTGATTACGCTAAAGAAGCTAAAAAATACTATAACTCTAAGAATTCTGATGGGACGATAGTTTCTTATGCAAATCAAAAAATGATGAATAATGTCCTAGATTCTCCTGGAAATTGCGATTTAACATCTCATGTTTGTATAGAAACTTTAATTAATGATGCTGAGACTCTTGGATTTAATACTCTTGGAATAACTAAACAAGGAGAGGCTTTGTTGGCACTTGGATTGGCAGAAAGACTTTATGGAATTCAGAAGGAATTTAAGGAGGATTTATCAAATGCTCTTTTAAGAAGAGAGGCATTACTTAGACTCGTTGATCCTGTATGTCTAGGTAATTTTAAGTGGTTTGCTTTTAATAAGTTTAAGGAGAAGAAAATGAATATAAATTCAATCTGTTTGCGTTAAGAAAAAAACTTTAAAAATAATGAATCTTCTACGTCATCATATATATCCACTGCACCAATTTCTTTCGGTAATATAAATCTCATTTTGCCATCACGAACTTTCTTGTCGCCCATAAGTATTGTTAAAACATCTTCTTTATTTATTTTGGGGATCTCGGTAGGAAGATCGTAACTCTCTAATAGAATTTGCTGTCTTTCTAATTCTTCTAGAGACCATAACCCTCTCTCAATTGCTATTTTCCCCGCAATATTCATACCAATTGATATTGCCTCACCATGTAGAAATTTGCCGTATCCACATAAATTTTCAATGACGTGACCAAAAGAATGACCATAATTCAATATCGCTCTAACACCATTTTCATGTTCGTCTTGAGAAACAATATTAGACTTTATTTTTATTGAACTATTAATTATTTTAATTAGATAATCATTCTTGAGATTTATAAGTTCATTCTTGTGTTTTTCAATTTCTAAGTATTCGAAAAGTTCTTTATCTCTTATTACTCCGTATTTTATTACTTCGGCCATGCCTGCATTAAATTCTCTTTTGGGCAGACTTTTTAAAGTTTCTGGATCAATAAAAACAGCTTTAGGTTGATTGAAGGCTCCAATTAAATTCTTACCTTTTGGATGATTTACTCCTGTTTTCCCTCCCACAGATGAATCAACCATCGATAATAATGTTGTTGGAATCTGAATATATTCGATGCCTCTTAGCCAAGTAGCAGCTGCGAAGCCACTTACATCTCCAACAATTCCTCCTCCAAGGGCAATAATTATTGAATTTCTATCTAAGCCAAATTCAAATGCAACATCATATATTTCACTTAAGGTTTTTAAGTTTTTGTGTGATTCTCCAGCCTTGATAAGGAACATTTTGGCCTGGTATTTATTATCTTTTAAATTATTTAAGAATTTTTCTCCATATAAATTTGATATTTCTTCATTTGAAATCACAAGTATTTTTCTATGTTTTGTTATTCCAATTCTTAAGAGTTCTTCGCTGATATTATTCAGTATCCCTGCTTCTAGTGTTACTTCGTATGACTTATCACCTAATGGGACTAATATTTTTCTCTTATTCACAATTGATTACCTAGTTAAAATTTATAAATATTTAGTATTAAATACTTTATATATTAGCAAAATCTAAGCTCTAGATACTTAAAAATTCAGTTGTTAAGAATTAGAAATGGTAATAAAATCATGCTATGAGTTTAAAAAAAAATATAAAAGATATTAAGAAAAATTATTCCCTGGGAATAATTGGAGGTGGTCAACTGGCTTTAATGTTAACCGAGGCAGCAAAAAAAAGAAATTTAGAAGTATGTGTGCAAACAAAATCTTGTGATGATCCTGCTGGTTCAAAAGCAGATCATGTTATAGAAGCTGATCCTTTAAAGATAAGAGGTAATAAATCATTAATTAATGAGTGTGAAAAAATAATTTTTGAAAATGAATGGATAAAAATTGATAAATTAAATTTAATTGACAATAAAGATATTTTTGTCCCAAGCCTTAATGCAATTAAGCCATTAGTAGATAGGTTTTCTCAAAAAAAATTAATAGAAAGAATGAATATTCCCTGTCCAAAATGGATAAGCATTGAAGATTTTAAAAATCTCTCGGATGAGGAAATCAATAATTGGAATTTTCCTTTAATGGCAAAATCAAATAAAGGTGGATATGACGGTAAAGGCAACAGAAAAATAAAGACAAAAGAAGATTTAGATTCTTTTTTTACAGAGAACAATTCCGATGAATGGTTAATAGAAGAATGGATAGAGTATGAAAAAGAACTGGCTCTCGTTGGTTCGAGAGATAGGACCGGTAAGATAAGATTCTTTCCAATAGTTGAGACATTCCAATCAAACCATGTTTGTGATTGGGTTCTTGCACCTGGAACAAATGCATATGATTTGAACTTATTTGCAATAAATATTTTCTCTTCAATAGTCAATGAACTGAATTACGTTGGAGTTTTAGCTATTGAATTCTTCTATGGAGATAATGGTCTTTTAATTAATGAAATAGCTCCAAGAACACATAATTCAGCTCATTTCTCTATTGAAGCTTGCACTTCAAGTCAGTTTGATCAATATGTTTGCATTTCTTCTGGGATAATGCCACCTGAAATTAAAATGAACTGTGAAGGTGCAATTATGATAAATCTACTGGGGTTAAAAAAGAATTTCCCAATCTCAATGGAAACCAGAATTAAAATGTTATCTGAAATTGAGGGTTCTAATATTCATTTTTATGGCAAATCTCGCGAAATTCTGGGAAGAAAAATGGCTCACATCACATTTTTATTAAATGGTAAAACACATTCAGAAAGATATGATGAAGCTCAAATTTTATTAACTATGGTAAGAGACATTTGGCCATCTCCAAATGCATAAAAAAATAAGTTAGAGTTAGATTACTGGATCTTTGGTTAAGTTCTTCTTTATGTGCTCTGATCTGACTCTCTTTCGACATGAGGAGACTGTCGTGATGCGGTAGTAAACCGATCTTGTAATCGGAAACGAAAGCCCACTTTGAATCCTCTTCTGGCATTTCCAGGTCGATGCAGCAGAGAACTGACGGGGATCCGGTGTTACCTATCAAAATGCTTGCTAAAACAGGCTTTTGGTGGGTATTTTATTTTTTTGAATAACTGAGCTGTTTTTATTCTCTATCAGTGTAAATAATTTATTTCCCAAAATACTTGACGACCTTTTCTGATGTATTTATATTTGTAGTACACATGTATTACTAATTAATGACTTTAGGAGGAGCTAATGTTTGGACTAATTTTTCTTACGGTTATCGTAATGAGTCCCCAAGTGGTTGGTTGCTTAGCCCAGAGCGTAACAGACTAATTTTATTTACAAGGAATAAAAAATCTCCAAGAAATAGTATGAGAATTTTTGCTCATACATATTATGCAAATGATCTTGGTGAGCCAATGGCAATTAAATCATCAACTCAAATGTTTTTGGATAATGCTTGGGATAAATGGCATGACCTTCAATTAGAAGGTTGGACTTTTGAAGAACTTGAATTACCTGAATCTGTATGACTAACTTAAATCCAATAAAAAAGAAATTATCACAATTAGATAGAAAGATATCTATGCAAGACCCATCAAAATTATTAGCAGAATTTTTTAATGGTGTTGTGATTGAACTTGATGAAGAATATAAATATGACTCATAAAGAATTGATAGATCAAGTTTCCGAAAATTTATTCAAACAAAGTGGAAAGTTTGAAAGTAGAAGATCATGGTTGGCAATGAGAAATTATCTTGAACAATTAGATACCGAACAACTTAAATCCATGCTTAAGGACCACTGATGATTCAAAACTTTATTTAGTTTTTATTTTTTTCTTAATTCTCAGAAAACCGTAAGTTGCAAAGCCAACCAAAAACATATCCAAGTAAATATGCCAAGTAGGAAAAATCTGATGTATTAATTCCATTAACGTTTTATTGCCACTTGCCAATAAGGATAATCTAAATTTGATTTTTCTCTAATCAATTGTAATTTTCTAGAATTTATTTTTACTACTATCCCATCTGTTGGATAGTTACTAAAAAGCTTCCCTTCTAGCCATTGTTTTCTAAATACTTCAACTTGGCTAGTAAAGTTGCATGAAATATCCTGAGGGATCGTGAAGCCAAGCTTTGAAAGACTTTTTTTGGACTCATATTGGTTAAGTGTTGAATTAAGTATTTGAAATGCGCAGAAGATAAGATTTGCAGAAAATCCTTCTTTAGCTCTTAGAAATCCAGAAGCGATTCTCTGGGAGATATTTGGACTTTGGTTGGGTGCATATAATTCACCTCTAACTTGAAGAACTCCTCGTAAAGGGAGATTATTGGGAATGTCTTGGACTTTAATAAGTTTACTAGTAACGTCTGCTCCTTTTCTTGAAATTGCTTTCTCCAAGGTTCCATCCCTATATTGCAAAGCGACAGCACAACCATCAATTTTTGGTTCAATTAATAATCTGGTATTTACTAATAATCCTTTCAAAAATTCATCTATTGAATCCTTTTCTAATGAAGGTAAAACTAGTTTATTTTTCTTTTTAAAGTAATCACAATTTGGGTTTGTTCTTAATAAATTTTTTTCAAGTTGGTCGAACTGCTTATCAGAGATTAAAGCATTACCATTTCTATAATTATCGTCATACCATTCAATTCGTTCTTCTAAATAAGTCTTCATTTAATAAGATGGCTTAAGTTTTTGGTCAGGTATCCAACTTGGTTTATCTATAATCCATTTTTCTCTATCTTCATATTTAACAGTCCATAAAAGAAATGAAGAAATTTCTTTTAGAGTAATGCCAACCAAATATCTTGTTTTTGGACTTATTGATATAAATCCAAATAATAATATTAATAAAATAAGTTTAAACATGCCTTTAATCATTTAAAAACTCAGCATAATTTTTGCGAACTTTTTAATTAATGCAATTCTTATAACCCTCAATCTTTGCTAGTTCATCAATATTCAAACCTGTTTCTTCTAGTAAAGTTTCTCCTATATCGTCCTTATTAAATTTAGTTAAAGCTCCTTTAGTAGAGTACTTAATACATTGGTTTTTGTATTTTGCTTCTTTGACTACAGGATATAAATAAAAACCAAACAAGACGATAAAAGCCCCATAGATTGCAACTTTTATAAGGTTTTTCCACCATTCATAAAATTTATTGGACACGAAAAATAAATGACTATTTTCTATTTTAAATTGAATGTCAACAAATTACTTTAGAAATTTAAGGATTGGTTAATTTATTGTTTTTTCATTAATAGATTTAACCCAAGAATAATATCTTGATTTTCTAATCCTTTGCTCTTTCAAGACTAATCTATCCGCAGATTCTAGGGGTGATTCTCCTTTCTCAATTTTTGTTGTCATAGAAATACCAAAACCTTTTGCTTCAATTTTTGCGATGCCACCCTCTAAAAAAAATAAAAAAGACCAACCTTTGTTCCATCCTAAATAGAAGGGATTTCGATACATTGTATTCTTTTGGAGATACTCTTTAAATGATATTTTCCTTTTCAAGGAGTTACTTGTATTCACTATTACCAAATAAGAAGTTTACGGCTGATTATTTCTGGAAAGTAATTTTAGTATTTAAATAATTATCAAAGGAATACTTGACGTTAAGGAGTAGTACATTTATATTATTAGTACAACTGTATTATCTACATGACTTCAGGAGTTGCTAATGTTCGGACTTATTTTCATCGTTGCAGCCTTATTGACCCCCCAACTGGCTGGTTGTTTAACAAAAAAAGTGGTTTATTAATTTTTTTTGAGACTTATAAGAAATCTGTATCTAATAACTTAAAAGTATATACTCATCTTTTCTATGCAAATGAATTAGGTGAACCAGCCCAAATTAAAAATTCAAGACTTCATTCTATTGAGTGTGCTTGTGAAACATGGAATGAATTAATTTCAGGAGGTTGGCAAATTGTTACTAATAAATTCCAGTAATCATGATCAAGGTAAATCCGTCAAAATGGGAATATCTAAAAGAATCTACCCTAAAACGAAAACGAACAAAGATTTGTATTACTTGCAATCACTTTCGCTACAGCACTACAGAAACTTTTGCTACTATCTTGATCTGCCCAAAATACGAAAAACGCATACCACAGGGTGATCATTTACTTAAAGGCTGTGAGTATTGGCAAAAAAATAGGACGATATTTTCCCCTGAAGCATCTTAATTATTCTCTAATTAAACTTCTCTCTGTAGAGATATTTAATTATGTAAACAAAGCATTATTTTATACAACTTAAAAAATTCTTTTTAGGTAATTTTGAGTCATGATTCAATTCTACTTTTCTATATTTTTATTAGTTGTCCTTACATTTTTTGCACTTTTATTAGATGCACCAGAGTTGGCATCTTTAATTCAAACATTTTAGAAAATAATAAATCAGCATTTTTACTGATTTACTTTCTTAATAAGTAAGGCGTAGGTTTAACTTGTTGAATAGGAGGGATCTAATGATTGACAGTCCACCAGAGGAGTTAAATTATAAAATTTAAATCTAGACAAAACTAATGCTAAATCTGGAATGAATCTTCTATTTGAGATTCATTCCTTATTAATTTCTTTCTAAAAAATGTAAATTATAAATATTTAACTTTAAGAGTAAAAAATTTGTTCATATTAAAATGATTTGAAGCTTAGGTCACTTCTTAGATACTTGCTAACTTTACCTGAATCCAAAACCCGTTTTTTGTTCTTCTTTTTCTTCCCATTCATTAATAATTAGTTTTAGTAAACTTTTAAGTTCTGAATTCGAAGCATCAGTATCTTTTTGAAGATTTATACAAATGTTTTTTATTTCCTCAAAAGCATTATCAATTAATATTGTTTTTTGATCTGGATTAGCCATAGAATTTTAAAATGCTCCATTACAGTTGAACCCACTGCAGTTAATAACCCTGAAAATATTCATTACAAAGTTGTGGAATCTTTCATCAGAAAAAAATGCCCAGGTTGTAAAGATAGCAAAACCAGAGACAGCAAAAGCAGCATATTGAAGCCAATGTATTCCATAGCTGTCCAATCCATTTTTATCAAAATCAGAATTACTCACTTGCTTTTTTGATTCATAATAAAAAGTTTTTTTTTAAAAAGGAGATTTTGTTTTGATCGAGAGATTTATTTTTTTCTTTATGACCTTAATGTATTGATAGTTTAAATAAAACCAGGTATTATCCATCCAAAAAAACCGTAGTTTATTATCAAAGCTAAAAAACCAATCATAGCCAATCTCCCATTTGTTATTTCGGCATTTTTCCAAAATCTACCCATGTAGTTTTTATTTTTTTTCGAATTTTTATCTACCAAATAATTTGGTTCTAAAGGTTCCTGCAACCTTTTGATGGCGTATAAAGAGAATTGAATTGTAATTGCGATGATAACAACTATAAAACTAGTAAGTGCATCCATTTTTAGATTTCATATGTGATCAATTAGTAAGCCAAATAGTAAATGACATTTGTATACATCAAACATTTCCCCATTTCTGCTTTTTTGACAGAGGAAACCTTAACTTGAATTATTAAAGAATGTAACATATTTAAAAAAAAATTAGTATGAATCCTTACTTTTTCTTTGGATTTCACATTTTTAAGAACTTTAATGTTACATTTATGTGTCAGCAATATCCTAAGACTAGTCTTAATTGAATTACAGAATTAGCTTTAAAGTTTTTACTTTAAATCAGATAAATTATTGAAAATTTTTATAAGGAATATATTTTCAACGTTATTTTTTTAAAATATTTTTAATAACTAGATATAATTATTTTTGTTTGGTTTCCGGAAGGTAAAATTTATTGCCCAATGTGTAACCAATTGACATAAGAACGAAACCAATAAGTTGAGGTAAATGAGAATTAGCTAGAGAGATTTTTTCAATCATTTCTAAAACTATAAATTTATATAATAATAAAAAATTTATAATACTGTAAGTCTATTTTCTTTTTGATTCTTTAATCTCCCCAGATTTTTTTAGTGAATTAACAAGTCTTTCATTTTCTGTTTTTAAATTTTCTAATGCAGATTTTGTGAATTGTTCTTTAGCCTCAAATTTTGGTGAACTTATAACTTTTTTATTAGGGAGTTTTTTCTTCGGTTCTGAATTCATATTAAACAACAATTTAAAAAATTTTAGAAGTTATTTTTTTTGAGTTAGGTATTATTTTTTACAGTTTTCTGGTTAATAATATTTGTTTACATAGACAAATTAATCTTTATCTTTTGGGAGCCTTAACCATCCAGTAGTCCATTCTGATTTTAGTTTTGCCCATGAGATTCTTTTAATGTCTTTTTTATTTTTGGTAGGAAAAATATCAACCCATCTATCTTCATTTTTCCCGCCATAAGCTTTAACTTGAAAATGCCTATTACCATTAATTGTCTTTGGTGCTGTCCAACACAAGGTAGGAGGCCATTTCATGGGAAATTTATAAAAATTAAAAAAATTAAAGGTTGCTTTGCCCAGTTAACACTAAACCATAATATGCAATCGTTCCAAGGATAAGTACGATTCCTAGTATTCTAATAATCATGGTTAAATATTTTTAAATTCAAATTATATTAGAGAAATTTTATAAATTTGCGTTGAAGATTTAATATTTTCTGATCTTTCCTTTTTTATTTCTAACTATGGTGTGGCAAGATTCAGGATGCCACTCATTCTGTATTTGGCCAATAAAATCATAAATAAATGAATCTGGACATCCAGTTTTTTTTTGAAGTCCTGAAAGTTCTGCTTTAATGAATTCATAAACACTCGTTATTACACCTAAATTTTCTTCTTGGGAGGGAGCCCATTCATTATTCTCCATTAATATTCTTTAAATTATTTTCCACAATATCGTAATAGATTATGTCTCCATAATCAGCATCTGAACAACATAAGTCTCCATATAGTTCCTCTAACAAATCGTATGCATCTGAATACTTATCAAAACTTTGAGCGGTTAATTCGTCATTTTTCCCATCAATTCTAATTATTTTGTAGGTCATATTTTACTTAGATGCAAAAAGTATTTTTTAAAATTCATCGATCATCTTATAAATAAAGATCTTATTTAGAAGTATTAGTTGGGTAAAGCTTCTGAATTTTGTTTTTCTGAATTTCTATTTTTCTTCGTTCATATTTTTTTGCCATTACATTTCTAATAAATAATTGTGGGACAAGCCAAACTAATGCAATAGCTATAGCCATGAAAGCAGGATTTCTCCACGTCAACCGAATGATCTCTTGTATAAATTCTTGATTTAAAATTTCCATACATTAAATTTTGATGATAAAAATATCTTTGCTTTCTTTGTAAAAATCTTTTAAATATAAAATTTATTATAACCTTAAAAATTCTTATAATGAATTTTATAAATTTTTTCTTTTTCTAGTTTGTGTTTTTTTATATTTGGATTTAGATTAATTTTTAATTTTTTAGTTTATAGATGTCGACTTATCTAATTACAGGATCAAATAGGGGGATAGGACTAGAACTATCTAGGCAAATTCATAAGAGGGGAGATAACGTAATTGCAACGTGTAGAAAAGCTTCAAAAGAACTTAGAGATTTAGGAGTGAGAATTGAAGAAAATATAGAAATATCTTCTGATGAGTCGATAACAAATTTGTGTAAAAAACTATCTGGAGTTAATTTAGATTGCTTCATTCATAATGCAGGAATTTATGAATTTAATTCTTTCGAAAACTTAGATAAAAAAAGTATTTTGCGACAATTTGAAGTCAATGCATTGAGCCCAATATGTATGACTCAATCACTTAAACATCTTTTAAAAAGATCTTCTAAAGTTGCTTTTATCACAAGTAGAATGGCTTCTATTGAAGATAATACATCTGGAAGTTCTTATGGTTACAGGATGTCTAAAGTAGCCTTGTCCATGGCTGCAAAATCACTTTCCATAGATTTATCAAGAGAAGGTATTTATGTAGCTATTTTGCATCCTGGGTTAGTAAGTACAAGAATGACTGGCTTTACAAAAAATGGAATTAGTCCTGAAGAATCAGCAAATGGCCTTATAAAACGTATTGATTCCTTAAATAAAAATAACTCGGGTACGTTTTGGCATGCCAACGGAGAAGTTTTGCCATGGTAATTCTTACTCTTTTTTTAAGAGATTTATATCGTTAATTTGTTAAAAAACTTTTAAATTTTTAACGAATTTCTTTCCTTGCTTAATTCTTTTGGTTATCTTAAAAAAAACATTAGTAAAGGAGGTGATTCATTGTCGTATCTACCGAAAAATGCGGTTATCAAAGAGACCGTGAATTCAGTATCTTCATCACATTCATCGGTCTCTTTTTCTTTAATTAAGAAAAAAGGTTTTATAATCAATAGATTTATATAAATCAATCACTTAATAATCAAAAGCTCTGCATCTTAAGTTAATGCAGAGCTTTTTTTATTAATTTAAATAGTCATTTAAAATTTATTCTATTTTTTTTGGCCGAAGTAAATTAAGGCTAAAAAAGATAAAGTGCTTACCAAAGCTATTAAGTACCACCCAGCTGAGGAGTTGCTTGTTACTTCTGTCATTTATTTTGATTTGTCGGAGGAATTGATTATTTGAGTGAAAATCAAAATTGATATTATTAAAAAAACTAAAAGAATGTAAGTTACGTTCATTTATAGAAAAATGCTAATTATCAAAAAGATTATTCCTAGAACTACCGTAACAATAGCTCCATCTACTAATAGGTCTTTCCATGTATAACTTTTAAGCATCCTTTTTTTATCTTCTTCATTCATAAGGTTTTTTAACCACGTCCAATCTAAAAGCTGTGTCAATGCAACTCCAAAAATTAAATGACCAATCAAAATACCAATTAGATCAATTCTAGAAATATCTTTAGTGAGGTTTGTAATAATAAAAAAATTCACTAGCTTTTTTCTTTATTAGATAAGGCACCACCTTCTTCTTTATATTTTTCCCAAGCTTCGCTTATTTTTGCTTTAGAGAAATTTTGTTTCCCCTCAGAGAATTTATTCTTGAGGTTATTAAAACTATTAGTCAGCTCTTTTTTTGTTGGTTCATCAAGAAAGTTTGATGTTAATTTCCATAAATACCAGCTACTAGCTAGAAGAAGAATTAATCCTAGTAATTGCATATTTGTTTTTTACTATGCTACAACTTTTTAAATGGTTTCGATAAATTAATTTATTTAATATTAAAAGAAACTTTTTGATATTAATCAAAATTAAAACTTTAACCAGTGGAAAAACACTCTATCCAGTAACCATATAGTTAAACCCCCTTCTAGGAAAGCCAACCAATACATACCATAATCAGACAATCCCATTTGTTCCTTGACTGTTTTAATTAATTTTTTGTGGGCTTTGATGAGATCTATCATTAATAATCAAAATTTTTTTAAACTTGTTGAATTTCTTTAACTAAAAAACCCTTTCCATAGCAAGATAGACACGTTTTAGTCTCATCTAATGAAATTCTTAGGAAACCTGCTCCATTACATCTGAAGCAATTTACTTTAGAAGTTGAATAAAGTTTTGACTTAATTTTAGCAGCACGGTTTAAATAGGAAATAGTTTCTTTACGACCGTTTGCTTGAGTAGCTTTATTTAAAAGCTTTTTGTAATTGACTTTTAGTTCTTTGGTATTCATATTTGATAGAAATAATTATTCGAATACATGGAAAATAGTTATTTATATGATTTAAAAAAAAGAATTTTCCTTTTATATTTCTTATCTGATCTCTTATTGAGATTTAAATAATATAACTAGGATTTGTTTTATATGTTTAGTATCTGCATTAATATTTTGTATATTTAATAGAAATTTTATATTTGACAATCTGAAAGTATTTTGGGTAATAATTCAAGAAGAATTTATTATTTAATCCCAGGTGGGAATTTTCGAAATTTGTTATTTAAAAAACATTTTAAGCTCTATTAAATCATCCAGCCTTTTTGAGATTTTTAACTAAAAAATCATTTTCATTAGTAAGGACTTTTAGCTTTGATTTCTCCAACTCTTTTTTTATTTCTGGCTTTAAATCCTTTTTAGTCTCATTAAGATACATAGGATTTACACATAGTAATTATTTAAAAGACAGTAAAAATCATAGTGATCCCAAACAAATATTGTGGATAGTTTTTTCTTAAAAGAAGATAATATTTTATTTTGCACATAGAACTTCAAATTTAATCAACATATTGTGGAAAACCCTGTTGAAAAACGCTTAAAAAGTGGATAACTCTTCGGGAGCATTATCAAAACAAGCTTTTCTGCAATAATTTTAAGTATTAATACTTCATCAAAAAAATTTTAAATGTAGTTTAAAAAGTATCAAAATCTCAGTTTATAACTGTGGGATCATTACTTTTTTAAAAAAGATAGAAAATCCATTCCAAGAGGACATGTTGATAAAGAATTTTAAAAAAATCTTTTCATGATGTATCAATTTGAAAATTAAAGTGAAGAAAAATCAATCTAAACTTGAAATTTTTAATTTTTGCCTTAGTCGGTCAAAAAATATTTATTTCGGTTTTCTCTATGAAAATATTTCACAAATCCAAAATTAATCTAATAAATTTTATTAAGTTAAAAATTTAAAATGTCAGAAGAAAAAAAGGATTCAAAAAAGTGTTCTGGAAAGAAAAACATAATGTTTGCTTATGGTTTTATACAACTCGGCTCTAGTTTTGTCTCTGCTGTAGCGTTGGCTGCGATTGCTTTTGGATTCTGTTCAGTAAAAAAAGAGTCTAAGCTTTTCAATAAATGTGTTGCCGAAATTATCGAAGACGGTGGTACTAATTCAGAGGCTGTAAGGTACTGTAATGGGGGCAATTAAAAGTCTCACACAGAACAATTAAATGGATTCGACAAGTGATTTGATTTTTGACTCTTTGAAAGAGGAGCCAATTGGAGAGACTAATCATTTTATTTGGTTCATAACAGATATTGGCATTGTTGCTCTATTCAAAAACGATGAGAACTTTGAAACTTACAATTCGAATGTCGAAATTGAGGCAAATAAAATTGCTTTGGATATAACTAAAGAAGAGAAAGAACACTTCAAAATAAAAGAGAGACAACTGTTCTTGTTTTATTCATAACCTAGGATTTAGTTCTTGATTTAATAAGATGGCTCAAGGTTAATGGCAGGCTCTACAAAATTGTTTTCGCTAATTAATTCGTAAGTTAGCTCTTTATTTAGGGCATTTATATAAGATGTATAAAGCTTTCCCCAAACAAATTCAAATTCGTCTTTACTTAAATTCTTGAAAAGAATTTCTCCTTTGAAGTAAATGTGATAAGAATCATTCATTATGGGAAAATAATCTTTCCCTTTTTAACGTAGTGAAATATTTATGTAGTATTAGGTGCTACTAAAAAGAAATTTATATTTAGGAGTTAGAAATACATTTAAACTAACCTTGTATTCATTTTTTGTTTTTTGAATAATCCGACTGTCTCATCAAGATCCATACACGGCTGAATACTTATATCCATTAACCTTCTCCATGGATGCCATTGCTTCCAAATTGTCTCAAGAGAATCTGCACTCACTACAGAATGTCCAATCCCATTTTGAACCATAAAAATCCAAGAATGAACCTCATAGTTTTCAGGTCTGTTTTGGGGACCACCTGATTCGTACCAATTAATTAGCATTTCTGCCCCCTCTTCTTGATCCTCGCCATCTGTAAATTCGTAGGAAATCAAATACCTTTGCATATAGATTATTTTAAAAATCTCTAAACTATCTTAACTCTAGATTTAGATATTGCCTCCCATTTTAATTAATGCTATGAAGTTTATAGAAGTGATTGTTTTAAATGACAGAAAGATTTGGGAAAATTAAAAATAATATTTGGACTAATTTATCTTTTATAAATAAGAAAATCTTGAAGTATTTTCAAAACCATGATCTCTTCGTATAGCTTCAGTTAACAGATAAAATTTGATACTTTTGTAAATACCTTATATTAGTTACCATATTTGTACTTTATAGATACCAATGATAAATAAAAAGGATAAAAGCGATCCGATTGATAATTTAGAGTATGAAAAAGTTCTAGAAGAAGAAATAATTAATTCGTACGAAAGTAAATTTCAGAAAGATACTGAAGAAGATAGAAAAAAGATTAAATTTTACAGACTTAAAAGAACTCCATTAGAAATATTAAATAGGTCATTTTTCTTTTTCTTTATCGGAAGTTTTCTTTTCTCTTTGTTTTTAGCTTATTCAGAAAGTAAATTATGGTTCATACTTTATGTAATAAGTGCATTGTCTTGTGTTTTCTATACCCCTAATAGAAAAGCACTTAAAGAATTAATAGCAGCTTGGCCAAATATAGTGGATCTCATTAAAGGAAGGAGTTTGTGGAGAAAAGGTAAGTAAATAGATTATGAAACCGTTAAATGCATTTAAAAAGTGGTTATTAAATATTCTTGTGCCATACATTGAAGGTACCAACAAGAAAAAAGAGGATAAAAAATGAGTTTAATAAAGGTTGTAATTATTGTTGAAATTTTTTTGGTTGTGGGAGTTCTTTTATGGGTTAGGAAACTAAATAGTAAACAAAGTAGGCAACCATCTCTATCAAAAAAAACAATAAAAAATCTTAAATTTTAGAATTTTGATCACAAAATAAGGAATCTTTATAAAGAGATCAAATTTATGGGGATAATTCTTTACTTTTTCCTCTCACTTTGTATGCGAAATAGGTTAGAACATCTACATCATTATTAAAAATTATGGTTTCTTCCATCCAAGGTCTTGCTCCAATAACTAATCCATTGAATAGCGTCTTAGTAGAAAAGAAACTTATAAATGTTGATCAAAAGTTTATTCAACTTGTTTCTTTGGCTGAAGGTTTACCTCGTACAGAAGTTATTGAAAGTGGTAGAAATTATTGGAGAGGTGTTTGTAGAAGCTTGATTTTTAGATTTCCAGATGACCTCGAAATTTTAAAGCTTGATGTAAGAAGTTATGTAGACAGATCAAAAGGAATAATCCAAATAAGATCTGCATCAAGAATAGGGCAATCAGATTTAGGTGTTAATTTAAGAAGAGTGGAATACTTATTTAATCAATTAGAAAAACTTTAATTAATCTGTTTTTTATAAATTTAAGGTTCTTTTTACTAAATAGTTGTGCTTTAATTCATAAGAATATTTGAATTGCCATGGTAAAGATAATCTTAATTGGAATTATTGTTGCGCTTGTATATTCTCAACCTGACCTTCGTCTTACAGTCGCTGATTGGTTAAAAGCAGCCTCTGATTTTCTTATTGAATCAGTACAAGTAAAACCTTGAATTAATTTTTAATGAAGCATTAAAAAAGACCTGAGACAGTAATCATTTGTTTAATGCATACAGCTACGAAAATAAATATTATTATCCTGCTTAATATGTAATTCACTTAAACAAATAAATAGTTTTAGGAACATAATAGAAAATTTTTTTGAAATTTTTGAATAGTTAACGATAATAAGGGATATGAAGCTTAGATTATTTGAGTTCTATTTTATTAAAGACTATTTAAGGCCTTGGTTTGGTCTTATTTATTCTTTATTCTTTCTGTTTTTTTTAGGTGCAATTGGTTATCGAATAACAGAGGGGTGGGAATGGAGTGATTGCTTATGGATGGTTCTGATCACAATAACCACTATTGGTTTTGGAGAAGTTCAACCTTTAACTCCTGAAGGCAGGATCGTAACTGTTTTAGTAATCGTTGGCGGATTGATCTTTATTCAATTTACTTTTCAAAAAGCTGTTAGATTATTCGAATCTGGCTATTTTCAAAGAGTAAACGAATTACGTTTTAAAAGAATTCTTAGAAAAATGGAAAATCATGTAATTTTGTGCGGATATGGGAGGGTAGGACAGGAAATTTCTAACCAAATAAAAACTCAAAACATTCCTATTATCGTTGTTGAGAGCGATGAAGATAGAAAAAAGATTGCTGAAGAAAATGGTTTAGAAGTGCTTTGTGCTGATGCGACTCTTGATGAGACTTTAAAACTGGCAGGATTAGAAAAATGCAAAAGTTTGGTTGTTACCTTACCTAATGATGCTGCAAATTTATATGTAGTTTTAAGTGCTAAAGGTATAAGAGGTTCTATAAGAGTAATTGCAAGAGCTGGAACTGAAGAGGCCGCAAGTAAGTTGAGATTAGCTGGGGCAAGTATAGTTGTAAGCCCTTATATAGCTGCAGGAAGAGCAATGGCATCAATGGCTTTAAGACCTATCGCTATTGACTTTCTTGATCTGCTTGCAGGAAGTGAATGTGAAATTGAAGAATTTGAATTAAGTAATGATATTAGTCTTTTTGAAACTGCAGAGAAAAGATCACTTTCTGAACTTGGAATTGGTAAAAAGAGTGGGGCTAAAATATTAGCTATTAAAGAAAATGAAAAGTTGTTTACTAATCCTGGAGGTAATTTCATACTTCAGCCAGGTCAAGTATTAATAGCATTTGGTAGTAAAGAACAACTAAATATTTTGAACGGATTATTAGGAAATCTTGTTGTAGCAGTAGAGTTATTAAAATAGATAGATCGAGATTCAGAATTAATTGCTAAATTGACTGTGGGTGGAGTAAATCAAATGAAAATATTTAAATATCTACTTGTAATTCCTGTAATAACTTTAATGATTATTTTTCAAACCTCTTTGCAAAATAGATATTTAATGGCCTCTGATATTAGAGATGGAGAGACAATTTTTAGAAATGTTTGTGCAGGCTGCCATGTAAGAGGTGGATCAGTCGTTCTTAAAGGATCTAAATCATTAAAACTTTACGACCTTGAAAAAAGAGGAATAGCAGATGTTAATTCAATAACAAAAATCGCTAATGATGGGATTGGTTTTATGAAAGGTTATAAAAATAAATTGAAGGATGGTGAGGATAAGGTTCTTGCACAGTGGATTATTCAAAATGCAGAAAAGGGTTGGGAATAAATGAAAAGCGTACTTCTTGCAAAGTTTTTACTTCTATTAGCTGAGCTCTTAATGCCGATATATCCATAATAATTTTATATATCAAAATAATTTGATTTACTTATCTTTTAATTTTTAAATTACCTCTTGGCTGTAATTTATATTTAACAGATTTATTTCTCATTACAAATTGGGTATTTTAAAAAAAATCCTTATTTTCTCTTCTGCTATCTCATTAGTTCTCTCTCAAGATGCGATTGCTTCAAAAAGATTGAGCGGAGCAGGTGCTACATTTCCCTCGAAAATTTATACTAGGTGGTTTTTTGACTTGGCGAAATCCGGTGGACCAAGGGTTAATTACCAGGCAGTTGGTTCGGGCTCTGGAAGAAAAGCTTTTATAGACCAAACCGTAAACTTTGGTGCTTCTGATGATCCTATGAAGGCTAAGGATATAGAAAAGGTATCAAGAGGTTTAGTACAGATTCCTATGGTTGGAGGAACTATTGCTTTTGGTTATAACTATGATTGCGATTTGAAACTTACTCAAGAGCAAGCAGTACGAGTTGCAATGGGTATGGTTAAAAACTGGAAAGAATTAGGCTGTAAATCAGGAAAGTTAACTTGGACACATCGTTCTGATGGTTCAGGAACTACTAAGGCTTTCACAAACTCTATGGAAGCATTTTCTCCAACATGGAATTTAGGAACTGGTAAATCAGTTAAGTGGCCAGCAGGCGTTGGAGCAAAAGGTAATTCTGGTGTTGCAGGTGTAATTCAAAACACTCCAGGCGCAATTGGTTATGTAAATCAGTCATATATTAAAGGTAATGTTAAGGCTGCTGCACTTCAAAATCTTTCAGGGGAGTTTATAAAACCATCTGCAGAAGCAGGAGCTAAGGCTCTTAATGGTATTACTTTAGATGAAAATCTTGCTGGTAAAAATCCTAATCCAACGGCGAAAGGAGCGTACCCTATTGCTTCATTGACATGGATACTTGCTTACGAAAAAGGTAATGGTAGAAATACTAAAGCAATCAAACAAGCCTTTAATACATTGTTAAGTGATGAGTATCAAGATAAGGCTTCATCCCTTGGATTTATCCCCTTAAAAGGGAACATCCTTTTGAAATCAAGAGCTGCCGTTGAAAAAATAGGTAGTTAAATTTTTAAATAGATGTCAAATTATCATGACTTTCATATACCTTTAAGTCGTCTTAAAGTCTTTTACAGCATTTAGTAGTAGATTTATAGAGATATTCTTTTTTTAATGGAAGAGAAATTAACTCTTTTCAAGAATCGTAAAAGATTCGGTATCGAAAAAAATATTGATATTATCTTCAAGAATACTGCTCTAGTCTTGTCTAGTTTCGTAGCAATAATACTTTTAGGAATAATTTTAGTAGTCTTTTTTCAGTCATTTGAATCCTTTTCAAGGTATGGTTTGAAGTTTCTCGTAACCTCTGAATGGAATCCAGTAAAAGATGAATACGGAGCTTTTACTGCAATATATGGCACATTAGTAACCTCATTTCTTTCGTTATTAATAACTATCCCTTTGGGCGTTGGAACTGCAATATTTATTACCGAAGACTTTGTACCGAAAGTTTTTAGAGAAATAATAGGTTCCTTTGTTGAATTATTAGCGGCTATTCCATCGGTTGTATTGGGACTTTGGGCAATATTTGTCATGGAACCTTTTTTTAGAGCCTTTTTTGTCTTTTTACACAATATCTTTGGTTGGATACCTTTATTTAGTACAGAACCTACAGGCAGGAATTCTTTGTTAGCAATATTGATTTTAGTAGTAATGCTTTTGCCAATAGTGACCTCCATTGCAAGGGATTCACTTAATCAGGTTCCTAAAAAGCTTAGAAATGCAGCCTATGGAATTGGAGCAAGTAGATGGAAAACAATATTTTCAGTGATTTTGCCGGCAGCGTTATCAGGAATTATGGCAGGTGTTCTTCTTGCTTTAGGTAGAGCAATGGGAGAAACAATGGCTGTAACTATGATTATTGGTAATTCCAATGCATTTAGTTGGTCTCTATTATCTCCTGGATATACCATTTCCTCCATGCTCGCAAACCAGTTTGGTGAAGCTGATGGAAGTCAGGTTTCGTCACTATTTTATGCGGCTTTTGTACTGATGATCCTATCTTTAGTGGTGAATATCTTTGCGCAATGGCTAGTTAAGAAATTTAGTCTCAAATATTAGATAATTATGAATTCACTTTATTACCAGAAAAGATTATCAAGAAATATAGGAGATAAATTCTTTACTTCTTTATCAGTAATTTGTGCATTGATCGCAATACTTCCTTTGATTTTTCTAGTGACTTACATTCTTATTAAAGGTGGATCTCAAATTACACCAGAATTATTTACTTTGGAACCAAATCCTCCCGGAGATGATTTTGATGCAGGAGGTATTAATCCGGCATTAATAGGGACATTAATAATAACTACCATTGCTTCAATTATTGCAATACCAGTAGGTGTTGGTGGTGGAATATATCTAGCGGAATATTCTAAGGGCGGTGCTTTTTCAAGATTTATAAGATTTGGAGTAAATGTTCTGGCCGGAGTCCCTTCAATAATTGCAGGTGTATTTATTTATGCCTTAATCGTTTCTACAAAGATCTTGTTTGGGAGTATGTACAGTGGCTTGGCTGGAGGAATGGCGCTCTCAATATTAATGTTGCCTACTGTTATTAAGACGACTGATGAAGGTTTAAAGCTGGTGCCAAATGAATTGAGATATGCTTCTCTTGGTGTTGGAGCAAGTATGTATACAACCATATTGAAAGTTACTTTGCCCTCTGCCTTTAGGTCTATTGCAACTGGCGTTGTACTTGGAATCGCGAGGGCTGCAGGTGAAACAGCACCTTTGATATTTACTGCTTTATTCTCTTACTACTACATAACAGGCTTTGGAGACTTATTTTACGAGATGGGTTCTTTAGCTGTATTGATATATAACTTTGCCCTTGAACCTTATGATGCACAGAATAAATTAGCCTGGGCAGCTTCCTTTATTCTTGTTTTGTCGATACTATCAGTAAATATATTTTCAAGGATTTTGGCCGCTTTTACAGAGAAGACTAAGAGAGTATAAATGATTAAAACTAATAAAAAAACACCAAAGAATATCATTTTATCTCTTGAGAATGTTTCTATTAGCTATGGAACTTTTGAAGCAGTAAAAAATGTTTTTTGTAACTTTAAAAAAGGAAATATAACCTCCCTTATTGGCCCCTCCGGTTGTGGTAAATCAACTGTTCTTAGATCATTAAATAGGATGAACGATTTAATACCTAATTGTTCACTGAAAGGAACTGTGTTGTTTGATGGAACTAATATTTATGACAAAAGAGTAGATCCAGTTGAAGTAAGAAGAAGAATTGGAATGGTTTTTCAACAGCCTAATCCTTTTCCTAAATCTATCTACGAAAATATCGCATTTGGAGCAAGAATTAATGGCTTTACGGGAGATATGGATGAATTAGTTGAAAGTTCACTAAGAAAAGCTGCTTTATGGGATGAATGTAAGGATAAATTAAATGATAGTGGTTACTCTTTATCTGGAGGACAGCAACAAAGACTATGTATAGCAAGAACCATCGCAATTGAACCCGAAATAATTCTGATGGATGAGCCATGCTCAGCTTTAGATCCAATCTCTACTTTAAAAATAGAAGAGACGATGCATGAACTTAAGAAGAATTACACAATAATAATCGTTACCCATAATATGCAACAGGCATTAAGAGTTAGTGATATGACTGCATTTTTTAATGCTATTGAATATGAAGATGGTGATGGAGGAAAGGTTGGTTATCTTGCCGAATTTAATTCGACAAAGAAAATTTTTAACTCTCCAAAGGAAAAAACTACTCAGGAATACATCTCCGGGAAATTTGGTTAATGTTTATTTTTACTTTCAAAAGAAAAATTTTACCTTTAATACTTACTAGGGGTAGACAAACGGTATAAATACCTATATAGTTGTTTTGAATAAATGAATTTGTCGTTGAAAAACTATCCATTTCTACCATTCTTAATTTTTGCAGGAGCTCTATTAACTACTGCGACAATAGGGTTACCTGTTTTTACTTCTTAATTTAAAAAGTTAGTTTAGGTGACCTTATGATTTCATTAATAAAAGATTTAAATAGAAGTGCATATAAAAAAATGATAAGAGAATATTTATTTGACTTTATGAAAAAAAGAGAGAATATGAATTTGTGTGGGAGTGAAATTCTGTATTTAAACCTTTTTTAAAGGTTTTTCATTTCTAATTTATTTATTATGGATAAAACTAAAGAACAATTAGAAAAATTAAGAGAGGTAGCTGAAGCATCTTTAACAAAGACAGATGAGCTTCAAAAAGTTCTTGCTCAGATTGAAGCGTTAATGTCTAGGGAAGAATCACAAACGTTATCAAAGAAGAAATAATAATTAAAAAAATTCTTTTTGTTTTTGTATTTTTAATCACATCTACTTGATTTTATTGTAGTTATCAATAAATTATACAGAACCCGTTCCAAAGCTTTCTGTTAGGTCTCGAGGTCTCACCTTCTTAAAGTAAAAGACCTCTTTAATCTTTTACATTTATTTATTTAGTTAGAAAAGGTACTCTTTAGTTAACAATTTTATAGATTTCTTTCTTGCAAACGTTTACATCAAATAATTCTGTATTAACAATCTCGATCCCTGTTTTTTCTGTTACTTTAACAGTAGCATTGCATTCATCTTGTTTAAGAGCTAGATAACTTGGTTTTTTATTGTTTAAATCTAATTCTATATCCGATTCAGAATCTTCTTTATATTGTTCCATTACCAAGGTAAGTGCCTCTATCTCAACAGAAAAATTCTCATTTGCATTTGTTCCAAATGGAATGATAAGAATTGGAAATAAAATAGTGGATAATAATTTTTTCATTTCCAAAAAAAGCGTCTATTTTTTTTATAGCGTAAATCTCTTGTTTGTGAAGTGGGGGTCCTAAACATATCTTTCAAGAGAATCGTTCTAGAGTGAGTAACAATACCTAAAAGACTAATTGATAGGTTTATTAATTGAGAGTTTTAAGTATAAATTGGCATATATATTTGAAAAATTTGATGTACTTTTTAATCATATTCAATAATCTAAATTTCAAGAATTTCTTTTTCAGATATGATTGCCCATTTCTTAAATGATTTTTTACAAGGGTACCCACCTGTTAAATCTCCAAATGCAGGCATATATAAAGTATTTTTTTTGGTATCCATAGCAAAACATCTAAAAGATAACTTATCTCCATTGTTTTTTAAATAAATTTTAGGATGATAATGTCCACAAATATTTAAAGTTTTATTATTAACTAAATTAATGGGCTCATGGCTTAGAGTAATATTTTTAGTTTTTCTAATATCAAATACTTTTAAATTTTTTATTTTGCATCCCATATCATGGTTTCCTAGAACGAGTTCAATGTTAGTTTTTAGAAGTCCAGGAAGATCTTCAACTTTTTTTTGCAGGTTTTTATCTATTGAATATTTGCTGTGGAATAAATCTCCTAAAATAATTAACTTTTCAGGATTATATTTTTTTACTATTCTTTTAATTCTTGCAAAATTATTTTCATCTGAATTATTTGTCAAAGGAATTCCATTTTGTTGGAAATATTCTGCTTTGCCAAGATGAATATCGCATATTAACAATTCTTTTGTTTCAGGTAGAAATAATGATCTTGATGAAAGCATTTCTAATAATGTATCTTCCCAGTAAAATTTAATAGAACTTTTTTCCATTTAATCACTAAAATTTTTTATGAGTTTTTCTACTCTTTTTTCTAGTGGTTCATTACTTAAAGTATTTTTAAGTCTCTCAACTAATAAAGGGAAGGCAAAAGGAGTTGGATTTTTTATTTCGTTTATAATTATTTTTAAATTTTTTAATCTTTCTAATGATTTAGATATTCTTTTATTTTCTAATTGATAATCTTTTACTTCTTGATGTGATTGTTTTATCAAAAGATGATCTTCTTCGTATTTTGTAAAAACATCGTAAAAAAGACTTGAACTTATTTGAAGTTGAGATGATGTTTTTTTCTTACTAGGATTATTTTGATTTACTAGTCCACTTATTTGGGCAATATTTTTAAATCTACGTTTTGTTAATTCTGAAAAATTGATTGCATTTTCCAGATCCTCTTCCAATCTTTTGCAATCCAAAAAGTAATTAGTTTCTTTTTTTATTATTGAAAAATCATAGTCGTCTGATGTAGTTAGGCTGAACCCAAAATCATTAGTAGCAATACTAAATGTAGATTGTCTTAATTTTGCTAACCTTGAAGCCCATAGAAATGCAATCCCTTCATTTACAAATTTGCCATCTAGAGTAAATACAAAAAGATTTGAAAAATCTTTTGTTTTATATATTTCTAAAAGGAATTCATCTTTCTTAGGAATATTTGACAGGACCTTTTGTTTCTTTAATATTGGGCCTAATGAATTTATTTCTGGATTTAAGTATTCATAATTTTCAAATTTATTACATAAATCTATTTCTTTCCTCAACTTTTCACTAAGTAGATCAGACATTGCCATTTGACCTCCAACCCATGCAGGAATAAGTGAACTTTTCTTTGATGATTTTTTAACATACAAAATCATATCTTTAATTCTTACGAATTGAAGTATTTTTCCAGCAAAGTAAAAGGTATCGCCTGGATTTAATTTTGAAGCAAAATTTTCTTCTAAATTCCCTAAAGATTTACCTTTTATATATTTAACATTCACAAATTTGTCACTTGTAATGGTCCCAATATTGAACTTGTGCATTCTTATTAAAGATTTATCCTTAACAAAATACTTAAAATTCTTATCGTCTTCTTGTAATTTTTCTTTCTCAATCTTTTTATATTTTGGGTATGCTTTAAGGCATTTTCCTCCATACTCTAAAAAATCAATGCACCATTTCCAGTCATGATCTTTTAAGTTTCTATAACTCCAGCAGTTTTTAATCCTCTCTTTTTCAATCTCTGGATCGAAGCCATTCCCACAGGCAAGACTTATCAGATGTTGAAGCAAAACATCATAAGACAATTCAGGAAGTCTAATTTTTTCAGATATACCACTTTTTATAATTCTTCTCATTGCACTAATCTCTAATAACTCTAAAGAATTAGTGGGCATAAAAATTATTTTTGATTTCCCACCGGGTCTATGAGCACTCCTTCCTGCTCTTTGAATAAGTCTAGCTAGGTTTTTGGCACTGCCAATTTGAACTATTTGATCTACAGGTTGAAAATCAACACCCAAATCTAATGAGCTTGTACATACGACCCATTTTATTAATCCCTCTTTTACGCCTTCTTCAACTTTTTTTCTAGCATCCTTATCAAGGGAGCCGTGATGAAGTGCTATTTTATCTTCCATATCTGGGAGGTTAAATCTAAGACATTGATACCATCTTTCAGATTGATTTCTTGTATTTGTGAATAATAAGGTGCTTTTATTTTTATCCAAGATTTTTAAAAGTGAGGAATGACTCCTAATGCCTAAATGCCCACTCCATGGGAAGGTTGTTTTCTTCTCTGGCAATACACTTAAGATCTCAATTTCTTTTTGGATATTTGTACTAATTATTTTGGGTATTCCCCCATTCATGCCAACTATTGCTCTTGCCGCTTCTTCAATATTTCCTATGGTGGCTGACATTGCCCAAATTTGTAAATTTTTTATATTTCCTCTTAACCAACTTAAGGCTAATTCACACTGGTTACCTCTTTTACTACCCATTAATTCATGCCATTCGTCAATAATTATCGATGACAGATCTTTAAAAAATTTTGTAGATTCTTTACTAGAGAGTAAAAGAGTGAGTGACTCTGGAGTCGTAATAAGAATATTTGGAGGTTTAGATAATTGTTTTTTCTTTTCATATGGACTGGTATCCCCATTTCTAATCTGAACAGTGATTTCTTTGTCAAAATGCAAAGATCCTAGCTGTATGGAATTTTGTAAATCTCTACTTAGTGCTTTTAAAGGCGTTATTAATAATATATTCACACTTTTATTATTTTTAGGATCTTCTAGTTTTGATAGAGGTCCCATTAAGGCAGCATAAGTTTTGCCGCATCCAGTTGGAACTTGTATTATTCCATTCTCCCCATTTAAAAAAGCTTCCCATGATTCAATCTGGTAGGGCAATGGCTCCCATCCATTTATGAAAAAAAACTGTTTAATTTTAGAAATTAAATTACTTTGACTACTATTTTGCGTAATATTATTCATGATATTTTTTTCATCAGTTCATAAGCATTTTCTAGGCTATCTGCATCATGAATTTTTTTATCTTTTCTCCATTTTGTTATTCTTGGAAATCTAACTGCTATTCCTGACTTGTGACGTTTTGAAATTTGTATTTTTTCAAAAGATATTTCGAACACCATTTCTGGTTTCAATGATCTAACAGGACCAAACTTTTCTATTGTATTTTTCCTTATCCATTTATCTAGCTCTTTAATCTCAATATTCGTTAAACCAGAATATGCACTTGCAAATTTTATTAATACTTGATCTTTCCATAAGGCAAAACTGTAGTCTGTATATAGACCAGCTCTTCTGCCGCTACCCCCCTTAGCATAAATTAGAACAGCATCTAGTTGCATAGGATCAACTTTATATTTCCACCAAATACCTTTTTTTCTGCCAGATGCGTATATGGAATTTTTTTTCTTAATTATTAATCCTTCAGTATTATTTTCTCGAGATTTTAATTTATAATTTAAAGCATCAGACCAATCTTTAGGATAGATTAAATCACATATTTTAAAAATATCAGAGATATTATTCTCAGTTTTATTTTTCCATTTTGAAAAATATTTTTCTAATTCAATTCTTCTATTTTCTAATTTAATTTCTCTTATATCTCTTCCATTAATCTCTAAAAGATCATAAGCAATAAAAATAATTGGATATTTTATTTGGATTGATCTAGTAGGAGATTTTCTATTTATTCTTTTTTGAAGTAAAGAAAAATCAAAGGCAATTTGCTCTTTAAAATCCCAAACTAATAATTCCCCATCAAGAACAAAATCATCTTTTATATAGGACATTTTCTCAACTAATTCTGGGAAAGATTCATTTACTAATTCCTGCCCTCTTGTCCATAAAGAAACATTCCCTGCTCTTTTAATTAGTTGAATCCTGATACCGTCGTATTTCCATTCAAATTGAAAATCATTTATTGAATGTTTGGATATTCTATCCTCAAAGGTATTTGCTAAAAGGAATGGAAATGGTTTGGAATTTAATTCTTCAAGATTAATATTTTTGTTAATTAAAAACTCATATGAATTAATTGAAGGCTCAAAATTACCCATCAACCTATGGGAAATAATTTCTTCATCAATATTAATTAGTTTTGATATTGATTTTGTGATTAATCCGATAGATACACCTACTCTAAAAGTTCCTGTAAGAATCTTATTGAAAATTAGATGGTTATCTTCAGGTAATGATTCCCAAATATTTTTAATTTCAAAAATTTTGTCCTTGTCATTAAGTTTAGATAAATCGGGTATTATTTTACTTAGTAATTCATTGAGACTTATATTTGATAATTTCTTATTTTTGGAGGCACTTTTATTTTTAATTAATAACGTCACTACCTCAGCAGAATCACCAACTTTCAAATAACACATATCAATTAACCATTGTGGGTATTCATATATTTGAGAAAACAGATTTTTTAAATATCTTCCACTAATAAATCTCTTTTTACTTTTCCCAGTTAGTAAATATATTGCCCATGAATTATCTATTGGATCATTAGATAAAAAATAATTCTTTAAAACTTCAATTTTATTATTTGTACTATTACATGAATCTAAATCTACAAATAATTCTGAAAAATTTTTTAAGCTCATACTTATTTACCTAAGAAAAGAACATTAATTGATTCTTTTTCAACTAAATATTTACTTAGGGCTTCACTATCTCCATGATGAAAAAATACATTTTTTGCTTCAGACTTTTTTACTACTTCCAGAATTCCATTCCAATCTGCATGATCAGAGATTGCGAATCCTTTATCATACCCCGATCTTTTTCTTAGAGCTCTTATTGACATCCACCCACTAGCAAAAGCTGTTTGAATATTTTTGAAATTTTTTAGATAAGAGCCCTTACTTAAAGATGGCGGTAATAATATTAGACTTCCTTGAAGTTCATCAATCTTTTTTTTATTTTCGATTTTTATAGTATCTTGAATATCCATCCCAAGTTTTTTATAACAATTGTTTATTTTATAAATACTGCCATGGGTATAAATTTTGCCTTTGAAATTTGTTTGACTTATCTCGTTTAATAATCTCTGAGCTTTTCCAAGTGAGTAGCAGAAAAGTAAAGATGTTTTTCCTGGAGAATTAGTTATCCATTTTGAAATATTATTTGCTATTTTTTTTGTTTCATCCCATTTGAATATTGGTAAACCAAAAGTGCATTCGCTTATTAAATAATCACTTTTTACTATTTCGTATTGTTTACAAGTCGCATCTTTTTGAAGCTTAAAGTCACCTGAAATTAGCCATTTCTCTTCAGCAAATATAAATCTTATTTGACTCGATCCAAGTATATGCCCAGATGGATGAAAAGAAATTTTGATGCCATTTATTTTGAATTCGTCTCCATAATCAAACATCCTAATATTAATATTATCTCCAACTCTTTCTTTGAGAATTATTGCGGTTTCCTTAGTAGAAAAATATTCTTCGCAGCCAAATGAAAAGTGATCAAAATGAGCATGGGTTATTAATGCCCTTTTTACTGACTTGCTTGGATCGATCCAAATATCAGCAAGTTCACAATAAAGATTTCCATCCTTATAATCAATTAAAAATTCTTCACTAGTTCTCAAAACTTTATCTCTGATAGTGAGGATAATCTAGCTAATTAGACAAATGCTTGTTTTGATAAAGCTATAGCTGAGATTAAAAGCAAAACAACAACTATAAATTTATTGCTCCAATTAATCATTAATAATCCAATTTTGTTAGTTGGAACTTTATTGGATAATGAGAATTTATTTTCATTTATTATTTTATGGTTTTGACTTTTTTTTAAGTTATTTAAATTTTTAATCTTATTTATTAATTTGCTCTCGCAAGTTGACAGCTTTTCGACTTGATTTAATAAATCCAAATGTTCTGGTTTTATTAAAGTATCTAATTTTTTAAGTTGTTCGTCGTTATTAATAAAAAATTCATTAACTATTTGGTCCGTATCTAATCCATTTTTGATTTTCAAAAGAATAGCATCCCTTTCCCAGGATTTATCAAGGTCATGTAAGATTTTGTTTATGCTCATTTTAAGTATTTTTACTTATGATATATTATAAAAAAAATCTTTTGTGGTTCGTTTTTTTTGAGACTTAGAAAAATAATTTTTTTTTAAGATTTGCGAATAAGTCTGTTTGCAAAATAGATAATTTTATCCTTCCGCTCAAATTTTCTAGAATTGCTTTTTTCCTTGATATTATTTTTATTCAAATTAATTATCTCATCGGATACATTTTTACCAGTTTCGAAATAGCTTTTAATTTTTTCTACTTCTTGACTATTTAATCTTTTCGTAGCCCCTTTTGCATTAATTCCAAGTTTCTTACAGGCTAACAATATTCTATCACTTCCTAAATTAAGATCTTTAGCAACAGTATAAATTGGAGTGTTTGTGGACATTATTTTGTTTACTTTGGAATTTAATATTAATAATATATTTATAGATTAGTAATTGGTAATATTTTTAACTATTATTAATTTCATATTTTTGGATAGATTAAGCCACCTCATCTCTAAAGTTATCTAAATCATTAAACTTTTTTTTCATGGTTGGATTGTCTCTAGTTAATTTCTTTACCGTTAAATCTTGAGATTTGCTATCAGCAGATAGAAGGTGTTTTTTTGATAGTATTAAAGCCTCCTTAGTCTTTTGTAAATGTGATATTGATTTATCAATTTCTTTTATTGCATCATTAAATCTATCTTGGGCTAGTGATACATTTTTACCAACTGCATTTTTAAATTGCTCGAGAGTACTTTCAAAATTGGTAATGTCGTAATTCTCGCGTTTCATTAAATCAATTTGTGATTTATATTTTAAAGTTTCCATGGATGCATTTCTAAGTAGAGAAATAATTTGCAAAAAGAATTGAGGTCTTATGACATACATTTTTGGAAATCTATGAGAAACGTCTACTATGCCTGAATTATATAGTTCGCTATCTGGTTCTAAAAGCGATACTAGTACCGCATACTCACATGATTTTTGTCTTCTATCTTTATCTAATTCTTTTAGAAAATCTTCATTTTTTCTTTTATTATTTCCATTTATACTTTCGTTCTTCATCTCAAACATTATAGATACTATTTCAATTTCATTATCATCGTATTCTCTAAATATGTAGTCACCTTTACTTCCTGATTTGACATCATTATCTTTTTCAAAATATGAGTTCTTGAATGCACTGGCGCGATTAAGGTTGAATTGAGTTTCGCAATGAATTTCTAAGGTCTCACCTACCATCTTTGTGGACAATTTAGATTTCATTTCTCTTAGCTCTTGAATAGTTAGATCTCTTTCACTAATTTTACTTTTAAATTTTTCTTCAATTAATTTTTCATTTATAGATTGTTCAAGTTTGATCTTTTCAATTGAATTTGTTAGTGATACGTTTTCTTTCTCTAAATTACTAACTGCTTCATTGACTTTATTTTTTAGGGATAATTCTGATATTAAAGCCTGGTTTTTAATCTCATCTTTTAGTTGATTTAATTCATTCTTCAATGAATTAATTTTATTTGTTGCTTGATTTTTCAAATCACTTAAGGCATTTGTTTTCTTTTCTTCAGCAATATTTAATTTAGATTCAAGTTCTTTTATCTCATTATCTTTAATTCGGTTTTGCTCTATTGATTGTATTTTTAATTCTTTTTTTATTATTTCTAAAGCTTTTTTATTATCTTCTTCGGCTAATAGAAGTCTTTCTTTTATTTGTTTATTAAATTCTTCATCTTTTATTTGACGAAGTATTTCTTCAAAGCTACTTGGGTCAATTCGGAAAGTTTTGCCACATGAAGGGCATTTGATATCTTTCATTTTTGATTACAAAATTAAAAGGACTTAATATTCAATATTTTATTAAGAATATTATTCTTGACTTAGAATAAACAAAGATTGATTGTTATGCATAAAAATAAAATTAATACTTGTTGGATTTTTATATCAATCCAGATTCTTTAAGAATATTTATTTTATTTGCTAATTCAATATCTGCAGATGATATTGAGCGATCAGGTGCTTTGTGAGAAGAAACGGTATAGCCACTATCATCAACAAATTCATCTTCTGTATCTTTTAAATGCATATTCTCATTTTGCGATTCTTTAAAAATATCTGATTTGTATAATTTTGATTTACTAATATTGCTATATCCAAAATTTGCAATACCTCTGGCATCTAATGCTTCTTCAACTAATATCCCAACAACTTTAGATCTACTTATTGATTCGCTTTTGGAAATTTCATCAATAATCTCAAGGACCCTTTTTCTAGGAAGATATCCTATTCTTTTTACTTTATTTTCCATAAAATTCTTTATATGTCATTATTGTAACACTTCTGTCAATTAGGGTAGTTTTTGGGATTTTAAGTAATAAATGAGAACTTGAGTTCTAAATAAAAGTATAATTTTTTTAAATAACTTTAATTGAAAGTTATTTCCTAATTAGTGTTTAGGATGGTTTTATGTACCTTATCAAAATTACTTTGTAAGATTAGGTCAAAATTTTAAAACCTTTTAATTTTAATTCTGATGTCTAAAATACAT
Source organism: Prochlorococcus marinus CUG1438 (assembly GCA_017644325.1). Classification (NCBI taxonomy): domain Bacteria; kingdom Bacillati; phylum Cyanobacteriota; class Cyanophyceae; order Synechococcales; family Prochlorococcaceae; genus Prochlorococcus; species Prochlorococcus marinus. The sequence continues at coordinate 55,564 of JAEPLS010000002.1, forward strand.
GAAAGATAAACTATACGATAACGCTGATAGCTTCGCAATGTCATTTGATGAGGAATGGGAAAAAATTGATTGTCATGATCCCCATTTAAAGATAGAGAAAGTTTTTGATAGTCTATCTGATCATCCCTTTTTACTCTCTAATCCAGAAAATGCAAGAAAAATGGCGGAATTCAGAATTTTTTCATTAAAAAAATTTCAATAATTTTTTAATTTTAATTTCCAATTTTAATAGTTTACATACCAGCTGTATTAAAAAACCCCTTACTGTATAAAAATATTGTAATGCCAATTATGGGACCTATTCCAAATATAAAAAGTACAAATTTTGCGGAATTTTTAGTTTGACCTATTTCTTGATTATTTTTAATTGATTTTGATTTAATTTTTTTTGTTTTTTTGGTTTTTTTGCTTTTCATAAAATATATTTTACTACATTAGTCTTTTATGAAATTTATTTGAAAATTTTTAAACAGAATTTAATTAAAAAAAATTATTATGGGATCATAAAAACTCAATATTGTATAATGCTATTAATCAAAAGCAAAAATGAGTGCTACAAAGAGAGAGGAAGTAAGTTCTCACCTTAGATATATAAGGTTAGAGCTTAGAGAGATGTATCAAATGCTTATCAAAGACGATTTGATGCCAGATCTAAATGAAGCTAAAGAAGTACATGCACAACTTGATGCTTTATTGGAATTATTATCAGATAAAGGATTAAAGAAAATAAAAAGTAAAAATGGAAGGTTCTAAATTATATTAGTTATGAATAATTAGTAGCTGATTCTATTTCTTTACGATTATCATGCATCTGTTCTAGTTTGTTATAAATTTCTTTAATTTGTATTTGCAATAGATCAGTAGAATTTATATTGCTCAATGATTCCATTGCTGATAGTAGACTCTCCTTAGCTTCAATTAAATGTCTACATTCTTTACTTCCGGCTTCGTATGGCATAGTGAACTTAAAAAAATAATTATCACAAATATACAGAATATTGTTCCGTATTGCTTGATACTCTTATCAATTTAAAAGTTGTTATTGTAATTTTTAACACAAATTGTGTAATTGTTGTTTTTTAAAAATTCTAAAAATCTTATGCAGGAAAATCCTAAAAGTTACGAACATTGCATAAATATAACTTTAGATAATGCAAAAAGGAGAATTAATCTATTAGATGGTGCAGATAGAAAAAGTGTCTTAGAGGAATATAAGGAATGGATTAGGGATGGTTTAAGCAATCATGAAGTTCTATTACTAAGGGAGGATCCTATTATCTAGAGATATTAAAGTAATTTTTTTTAATTTTTCTCATTCGAAGTAACCTTTAAAAGAAAGTAAAGGCTTACTATAAAAATAATTATTAGAAGAATGGTTAAAGAAGAAAAATTATACATAATCATAAACGTATATCTTTCTATACTATCAGTCTTTATGATATTCCCGTTTTATTCAATTTCCTTTTAAAAGTGAATAAATAAATTTCTTTAGATTTTCTTTCTCTAGATAAATCTTTTTGACCTCATATTTTTTTAATTTATAGTAAATTAAATCTACTAAATTTTCTGTTTTTGATGGCATAATAAAAAGTTATTTTTCTATTAAATAGGTTTTCTCTTCTCCAATTTTATCTGGTGTTGTAATTTTACATCCTTTATCTTTTTCTATATCACAATCTTTTGTTGCAGGAACAGATTTCCAGGTACAAATTTTTTCTTCAGAATATTCCTTTAAAATAATCCATCCATCATCTAAGTATTTTGAAATGCCATTTTCACCGCAAGAAAATTTTATTTCCATTATTTCCTTTTTTGCATTGTTGTTGTTAATATCTTCTTCAGAATTCTTTTTCGGGTTCTCATTATTTATTGATGTTTTACAAGAAGTTAAGAAAACTAAAGCAAAAAATAAATAGGATAAATTTTTAATTCTTTTCATTTCTATTTACCTCTCTAATGTTTGATGTAAATCAATTATATTCATTTTGACTCTATCAATTTTAATAATTGATCCATTTTATTCATCAATGTTTTAACTTCATCAGGTTGTGGTATCAATAATTCTTCAGTCACTGCCAGATGCATTTTTTTTAAATCTTGTCTTAAATATTTTAACTGCAATTTTACGTTTTCTTTCTTTTGTTCAATATCTTTCATAGGACTAAAATTTAAATTTATTTAACTTAAAACTTAATTATAATATTTTGGAAGGAATAAGTACGTAAAAATTAAATTTTTAATTTTTAATCTCATAGATTTCATCTCCACCATTACAAAAATTTGTTGATATCATTTTCAATTCCCTTTTATTAATTTGCATTAGGTTCTTCTTTTTAATAATGTAATTTTTAGCTATCTTTTCACAATCTAATTTGTTTTTTGCATATCGAATAACTGGATAAAAATATGCGAGTGAAGTAATTAAAAACAAAAAAATCAATAATGATTTTTTTTCGTTTTTAATTAATTCTTTAGATTTCTTTTTGGCTTTTAATATTTTTATGAGAAATTTATCAGGCAATCCTATTTGAACGAATAATAACTCTACCCACCATGGAAGATCTTTATCTCTTTTTTTCTTTTGGCCTTGGGTCGTATTCATCTTTTTGAATTTATCATTTTGGTTTCTAACCTGTTTGGGATTACTTGTTTCTTTCTTATTCATATAATCAAATATCTTATTTGAATATAAAGGTTTATTTTGATTTGGAAACTATATTTTTATTTTATAAGTTTTAATTTAATTTATCTATGAATTTGAGTATTGTAAATTGGTATTTATATAAAGTTTGTAGATGGCAAAAAAAAGAAGAAAATTAAATAAGGAATTCGAAAAAAAAATATATTCATCCAAAAAAAATGTTGAACTGGTTTTGGCTAAAATTTATGACATAGATGATGAGGGCATACAAAAAGAATACATAAGTGCATTCAATGGAATTGTATTCTTGTTTGATCAGTTGCGTGAAGATTACGAACAATTAGGATTTACTGATAATTCAGAGGAACTTTTGACAAATTATAAAAATGCCTTTAAAAATTTCGAATCCGAATTTGAAATTTAAAGTTTTTCTAATAAGGTATAACAGGTATCTCAATTAATTTACCTTTTCTTAAATTATACCTTTTCTTTTTAAAATTTTTTATACAACTTAATTGTCTTTTCTCGCTTTTACAAATTTTTTTTATTTGGTAATCAGTTAAAGAGTAAGATTTGTCTCCATATATGATCAAAGAAAATAAAAATAAACACAAACTTAAAGCTGATTTCATTGATTCAATGGATAGTTGATTAACTTTTAGAAAACTTACTATTTTCTATTATAAATATCTATTATCTCTTTTAATTCATCTTTACTTAAGTCTGTTGAAATAAAAACTTCTTGGGCAGTTCTCCCCTTCCTTGCAATAGCTTTATATCCGCTAATAGTTTTTACTGATAATCTTAAAGTTAAGCTTGATGATCTTCCTCTTGATCTTGATATGACAGCAGGAGTAATGGTTTTAATATTTATATTAAGGGCTAACTTTTCAAGAAGCGGTATTAGTCCCTCAATATTCGTACTATGGTTTAAGACTAATCTACCCAATTCTTTTTTTTGATATTATATTTAGAAATTTTTGTTTCTGAGGTTAATTTTAGATAATAAATGATAAAAAATTTTGAAGTTCTGTTATATTTATAAAAATGATTCATAGTTTAATGATCTTTCAGATAGGGTGGGCAGCATTAGCTGCTATTTTTACTTTTTCAATAGCAATGGTTGTTTGGGGTAGAAATGGAGACGGTTCTATTGATATATGAGTTCCTCTTTGAATTTTGAATTCTACTTAAGTAAATTTCTTATCTTTTCATCATTCTTTTTACTCATATTAATAACATTAGCTGTAATTTATATTTCCTATGTCTCTTGGAAAGATAAAAAAAGATTAAAAAAGTAATTACTATATTTTTTGTGCTTTTTTATCCGCCTTTGTCTTTAGTTCTTTAATCAATTCTTTTGCTTGTATAATTTTTGTTATGCTACTTTTGTAAATTCCAATATCCTTTTCTGCTTTATTAGTAGATATTTTCAATTTTTCAAAGATATTAGTAATTAACTTATTAATTTCATTTTCTTTTTTTTCTTTAAAATCTTGGGCGCTTGATATCAGTATATAAATCCCTAAGTTCAGTAACCTAGAAGCATAGAGCTTAGAAGGGCTTTTTTCTTCTAGCAACTTTAAAATATCTTTTGATGTTTTGTTCTTAAATTCTTCTTGAGATTTCTGGGAAATTTTATTGATTTCTTTTGCTTCAAAATTTGTTGAACTGCATAACGAGTCAAATAGAAGATCTAAATGTTGTTCAGGTTTGTATCCTTTCATTAATTCTTTGAATGTTTCGGTTAGACCAATGCAAAACAAATAATCTTGTGTAAATTCATTTTGATGATTTAGAAGATTAAGTTCGACAAGCATTTCATCAACTATTCTTTTGTATAAACCTGGAATAACGTAAGGAAATTGTTCATGAAATAACTTTTTGCTATCCGAAACAGTCAATTTTTCTTTCAATTTTTTATATGTAAACCTTAATAAGGTTAGCGTATGTTGAATCAATATCGTTAATATCTAGTAAACAAATAAATATTATTATGATCCCTTTAGTTTTAGAAGAATCTGGTGGTAGTGAAAGAGTCTTTGATATTTACTCAAGGTTATTAAGAGAGAGAATAATCTTTTTGGGAGAACCAGTTACTAGTGATACTGCTAATAGAATAGTTGCCCAATTACTATTTCTTGAAGCGGAAGACCCAGATAAAGATATCTATATGTACATAAATTCACCAGGTGGATCTGTTTACGATGGTTTAGGTATCTTTGATACTATGCAACATGTTAAGCCTGATATTCATACAGTTTGCGTAGGCTTAGCAGCAAGCATGGGTGCTTTTTTGTTGGCAGCAGGTAAAAAAGGGAAAAGAAGCAGTCTCAGGCATTCAAGAATAATGATTCATCAACCGCTAGGAGGCGCTAGAGGACAAGCAAGTGATATAAGAATTCAAGCAGATGAAATTTTGTTTTTAAAAGAACGGCTTAATACAGAATTATCAGAGAGAACTGGTAAGGATTTCGAAACTATTAAAGAAGATACTGATAGAGACTTTTATATGTCCCCAAAAGAAGCAGTTGAGTACGGTCTAATTGATATGGTGTTAGATAAAAAGCCTAAAAATGTCTAACTTAATAATTGTGGAGTTCTTTCTTTTTCTGGAATGGAAGTAAATTCTGAAAGAATACTTAGAAATTCCTCACCATCTAACGTTTCTTTTTCTATTAGTACATCTACTATCTTATCCATAGCTTCTCTGTTTTTGCTGACGATAGAATAAGTTTCTTTGTAGCATTCTTTAACCATAACTCTTACACTTTCATCAATTTGTTTAGAAATAGAATCAGAAACTTCGCTTCTAGTCATCAAATCTCTACCTACAAAGACTTCTTGATTCCCACTTTCTAAAGCTATAGGACCCAAATTACTCATCCCAAATCTTGTTACCATTTGGCGAGCCATAGAGGCAACTTGTTGAAAATCGCCACCTGCACCTGTTGTGATTTCTCCTTCTCCAAAAACAACATCCTCAGCTGCTCTTCCTCCTAATGCACCCATTATTCTTGCTTTTAATTGAGCTCTGCTGACCAGGGTTTGTTCATCATCTGGAGTAAACCAAGTCAAACCTTTAGCTTGGCCTCTTGGAATAACTGTTACTTTTTGAACAGGATCATGAGCTTTTACAAGTGAACCAATAAGGGCATGACCAACTTCATGGTAGGCAATTAATCTTTTACTTCTACCATCAGTTAGAGGAGAACCTTCCATACCAGCAACAATTCTATCTACGGAATCATCAATTTCCGAAATGCTTATTGAATCTTTTCTTCTCCTAGCAGTTAGAATGGCCGCCTCATTTAGTAAATTTGCTAGATCTGCTCCAGTGAATCCTGGAGTTCTTCTTGCAATACTTTCAAGTGTTAAATCTTCGTCAAGTTTCTTATTTCTAGAGTGTACTTCTAGTATGGATAGTCTTCCTTTAATGTCTGGTGCATCAACTGTTACTTGTCTGTCAAACCTACCAGGTCTCATTAGAGCTGAATCTAAAACGTCAGGTCTGTTTGTGGCCGCAATTATAATAATGCCACTATTTCCCTCAAATCCATCCATTTCAGTAAGTAATTGATTAAGAGTTTGTTCTCTTTCATCATTACCCCCTCCTATACCAGCGCCTCTTTGCCTTCCGACAGCGTCAATCTCATCAATAAAAATTAAACAAGGGCTATTTTCTTTAGCTCTTTTAAAAAGGTCTCTTACTCTACTTGCTCCCACTCCAACAAACATTTCAACAAATTCAGAACCTGATAAAGAAAAAAATGGCACCCCTGCTTCTCCTGCGATTGCTTTTGCTAAAAGGGTTTTTCCTGTTCCAGGAGGCCCTACCAATAAAACACCTTTTGGAATTCTTGCTCCTACAGAAGTAAATTTTTCTGGTTTTTTCAGGAAGGTGACAACTTCTTGTAAATCTTGTTTAGCTTCATTAACACCTGCTACATCGTCAAAAACAACACCAGTTTCAGCTTCCATAGCAAATCTAGCTTTGGTTTTACCAAATTGCATGGCTTGCCCAGGACCACCTGGCATGCCATTGGATCGTCTAGCTAATAAAATCAAACCTCCAATTAAAATTGCTGGAAAAAGTAGGTTCCCCAAAATTCCTAATGCAGGAGGAGCTGTTTTAACTGGATGTATGTCAAAACTAATTCCCTCGTTTTTTAAATTGTTTATAAGTTCAGGTGTTAAGCCAGGAAGATCGACTCTCAATCTTTGTACTTTGTTGTCTAAATCAGAATCTATTGTCTCTATAACAGCATTTCTGCCACCATCAAAAATATCTACCGATGTAACTCTTCCTGAATTTATGTAATCTAAAAATCTTCCATAGCTAACTCTTGCTACAGCAGAATTTTTTGGTGCTACTGTAGTTCCATTTGATTTAAGTGAATCAACATTGCTAGAAGATAAAAATTGATAGGAAAGCGCAATTACTAAAAGTATAGGTAAAGCCCATAAAATTAATGTTTTAAATTTTTGATTCATTAATTTGGAGAAAGTTAATTAGTTGATTGTAGACTGATTCAGTACATTTCGTTGATATCCTCTCCAATTTTATGCTTATATTACTCATGAATGTATTCAATATTATTAATGAAATTTGAGATAAGAGATAAAGTAAAATTGATCGCACCCGTTTCATACTTAAAGACTTCAGATAATATGCCGATGTTAAGACCTCCTGATCTAGTTGCAATTGATGAAGTTGGAGAAATCCTTTCAATAAAATCTCCAGATACCGTTGAAGTAAAGTTCCGAAGAGGTTCTTTTTTAATAGATACTGATAAAATTGAGAAAATCTAATTTAGAAGTTTTTTTCCCACTTTGAAGAAATATCTAAACATATTTTTTTATTGCCAGAAATACTCAAAAAAGGTTTTTTAAAGTACTTATTTGTTATGTGAAAAATTTCTAAAGAAGATATTTCCTCTATTTTTAAATTTAAATCGTTCTCAGAAATTGGTGAAATACCGTAACTTACTAACTGTATCTTTCTCTGTAAAATTTCATCAAGTGATTGATTTCCTAATAAAAAAGAACCTTTTAGTTTTTCTTTTGCTAAAAATATTTCAGCATCAGTCAACGGGTTAAAAAGTAAATTTTTCCATAGTGTTGATAAAAGTTCAAAAGCAAAAAGTGCTTGCTCATTAGATACGGATAAATAAATTAAAAATGGGGCATTCCCACTCCTAATAGGATAGTAAACACCTAAATCATAGGTGATACCATGTTTTTCTCTAAAAAGTTTAAATAAAGCAGCGCTCATTCCATATGATAAATATGACTCCAAAACCTTAAGAGGAAAATATTCATTACTTCTGCGCGAACAAGTTTGGTCCCCCATCATTATTATTGTTTGATTTGAGTCATTATTAATGTAATCATATCTATTCGTAGTATTTAAATTATGATTTAAATGATCTGATTGTTCTTTTAAAAATTTTTTTTCTAATGTTCCAAAATTTTCTCCATTTATTTCGGGATTATTTGAAATTAAATACTTTTCTCTATTTTTTAAATTTTTAAACTCAAGCAAAACATCTTTATAGGTAATCTTTGAGACATCTTTAGCATTGCCAATTGTGTTGAAAGCATAAGGATGATTTGAGTAAACAATTTTTCTCCATTTTTCAAAGCAGATATTGAATGGATTCTCTTTATCTTTTTTAATTTGATTAATTGAAGATTTTTTTACTTTTTTAAATTCTGTTTCCGAGAGGATTGGCTTATTAATTATTAAATCTAATAAAGGGAATAATTTGCTGAAATGTTCATTTAGGGATTTAATACTTATTGAAATACCATCTTCAAATATTTCTTGATTTAATTCTGCGCCATAAGACTCAATATACTCAGAGAGAGTGAAATTGTTAAAACCTTCACATCCTCTGGTAAGTAGTGAACAAAGGATTTTGTTTATCCCTTTTTTGCCAATACTATCCATGTCACTCCCCCCTTTAATCCAAATTGAAGCAGTTGAAAAATTTCTTTTTTTATTATTTAAAAAATATTTTTTTAACATTTACTAGGGGGATGCAACTAAAGTAAATCTCTCTCCACGGATATATTTTGTTATCTCTTTGAAGTTATCCAAGTCATTCCAATATTCTAAATGACTCTCTAAATTATTTATTGAAGATTTTCTCCCCCAAAGAAGTTCATTTCCAAAGAACGAAGAGAGTTGTGTAGATGTCTCTAAATTAAAGATATAATTACTTTTCACAATATTTATTGCTTTTTTTATTTCATCCAAAGCCAAGTTTTTACAATTTGAGATCTCATTTATTGTTTTATTAATTTTCTTTTCTACTAAGTCAATATCTTTGGACTCACAACTTGCTTCCATTATAAATAATCCTCCTAATTCTCCAGCATTTACATCTACATATACTGATTCAACAAGATTACTATCTTCTTTTAAAATTTTAACTAATCTGCTGTTTCTTCCAACAGAAAGTATTGTTGCTAATATCTCAAGCCCAATAATATTTTTTTGATCATTTAGGTTTGGGATAAACCAAGCCATAAATATTCTTGAGAACTCTAAATTATCAAACTTAACTGACTCTCTACCATTCCTAATTTTTAAAGAAGGTATATTTTTTAGATCTATTAAATTTGGACTTTCTTTTATGCCAGATAGATCACTTTTTTCAAAAATTTTATAAATTTCTTCAGAGAGATTCCCGGCAATAGCAATACAAATTTTTTCAGTAGTGTAATGTTTGCTGTGAAATTTCACAAGCTCATTTATCTCTAAGCTTTTAATACTATGTTCAGTTCCTAGAATCGAATTGGCATAATTCGGACTTAACCAAACCCTTTTTAAAAAATAATTAAATAATCTTTCTTCAGGCTGATCATTTTGTTGTTTTATTTCATCAATAACTACCCCTTTTTCTTTTATAAATTCATCTGGATTAAAAACTGGAGCAACGACAATATTTGTCAAAAGAGCAAGTGATTCTCTAAAGTTATTGGGTGGAACTAATACATGGTAATGTACATCATCATAACCAGTTGAAGCGTTACTTAATCCGCCTAGTGATTCAATTTTATGGTCAAACTCACCTGGCATTATTTTGTTAGATCCTTTAAAAATCATATGTTCTAGAAAATGAGCAGTGCCGTTTTTATCAACATCCTCGAATGAAGAACCTGCTTTGCACCAAATATCAATGCTTATAAGCGGCAATTCTTTATTATCCACAAACACACATCTAGTTTTGCTTGAATGGGTGTAGTAAATAACATCTCCTACGTTCATTTCGGTTCTCTCTTTAAATTCTATTTTGGTACTTTTTAGCCTTGTTGTCTGAATCTTTAACTAAAACAAAATTAACTGACCCTCTTATTTTGGATTTATTACAAAATATTAGAGAGCATAGATCCATGCTTGAGGACCTTAAGAGTATAAAAATTGACCCAAAACTAACTAACATAATATCTAAAGAAATAGGCAGAGAACTTTATATCGAAAATGAATTTCATAAAGCAAAAGGTTTTAGAAAGCTACATATTGAAGTAGCAGAATTTTCTAATAATCTTAAGATATTACACTGCGTTTTTTTTCCTGATCCAAAGTTTGATATTCCAATTTTTGGGATGGATTTGGTAAAAATAAATGATATTGTTTCTGCTGCCATTGTTGATTTATCCCCGTCATCACAAAACCAAGGTTTGAAATACGAAAAATTACTTTCTGAAGTTGATAAAAGCTCTTTTACTTCATTGAGAGAGATTCCTAAATGGGGTGGGATTTTTTCTAAAAATGTATTTTTTGCTTCCTTAAAAAGTAAATCTGAAAAAAAAGATTTTTGCAGAGTTGTAGATCAATATCTCTCTATTCTGATCAAATTAAGTAAAAAAGCTAACCCTGAATTTAAAGAAGAAATTGTTAAAGAGAGAATAGATTACCAAAAGAATTATTGTGTGCAACAAATGAAGAATGAGAAGACAAGCATGGTTCTCTTAAAATATTTTGATGAAAAATGGGTCAATAACTATATCAAAAAAGTACTCTTCGATTTTTAATGAAATTAAAAATATTCAAAAATTTAATTATTTATCTACTAATGTTTGCACCATTATCATTAGGACTCCTTTCCTGTTCTAGCAATAATAAATCTAATTCCAAATTAAAGGATGAAAAAACTGCAGATTTCATTCCAACTGTTACAGCCGTTGCCGCACTGGGGACACTTTCACCATCTGGAGAGATTAGGCAATTAGCAGCCCCGATAAGTCAGTTCGGCTCGTCTCCTCGAATAGTTGAAATTTTAGTAAATGAAGGAGATTTCGTAAAAAAAGGTGATGTTTTGGCGATTTTTGAAAATAGAGAAAAGTTGATTTCTGATCTTGAAAGGAATGAAGAACTAATCAATACAATTAACGAAGAAATTGACCTAAAGAAAGAGCAAATTAAAAGGTATAAACTAGCTTTGAGCAAAGATGTATATTCATTTGTACAGTTTTCGCAGAGAAAAGATGAACTATTAAAGTTGCAAAAACAAAAAATAAACCTCATAGGGGATCAAAAAAATATCAAGATAGATCTGTTTAATTCAAAACTTAGGAGTCCAATTGATGGTTTTATACTTGGAATAAATACTAGAGTAGGGGAGAGACCTAAAAATGAAGGGATATTAGATATTGGTTCTAGTCAAAAGATGGAAGCTCTAATAGAGGTTTATGAATCTGATATTGATAGAGTCTTTATTTCTCAGAATGTCCAATTGAGCAGTGAGAATGGTGGTTTTCAAAAAATTCTCAAAGGTAAGGTAATTAGAATAAGTCCTCAGGTAAAACAAAGAAAAGTTCTATCGACTGATCCAACAGGGGATGCTGATTCAAGAATTATTGAGGTACAAGTAAAACTAGATCAAGATTCTATAGATATCGTTCAAAACTATGCAGGAATGAAAGTGATTGCAAAATTTATTCCTTAATGAGTTTTTCTTTTTTAAAATTCAGAAAAATACCATTAGCTTGGTTGTTATTAACTAGGCAACCATTAAGGCTGGCTGTTGCCATAGCTGGAATCAGTTTTGCAGGGATTTTGATGTTTATGCAATTAGGTTTTAGAGATGGTTTATTTGACACGAGCGTAACTATTCATAAACTGCTAGATGCCGATCTTGTTTTGATAAGTCCCAGATCAAAAAGTTCTATAAGTATGAGTGGATTCCCAAAAAGAAGATTAATTCAAACTCTCGCATTGGAGGATGTTGAAAAAACTGCTCCCGTTAATCTAAATTATTTACTTTGGAGAAATCCTGAAAATCTTAAAACTAGATCAATACTTGCATTAGGTTTTAATCCCTCCGATTCACTACTTTTAGATGAGGGATTCTCAAAGAAAGCTTATAAATTGAGAAATCCATCAAGAGTTCTTTTTGACAAATTATCTAGACCTGAATTTGGACCGATTGAAGAATGGTTCTTATCCGCAAAAAAAGTTGAGACTGAGGTTGCTGGAAAAAGAGTAATTGTTGAGGGGCTTGTGGAGTTGGGACCATCTTTTGGTGCAGATGGTAATTTGATAACTAGTCGAGAAACCTTCTTAAGACTTTTCCCTGCTAATCCTCCTGGTAGTATAGAAATCGGTTTGGTAAAGCTAAAAAAAGAATCTGATCCTGAATTAATTGCAAGGATATTAAATAACTCACTCCCAAATGATGTAAGGGTTCTTACAAAAAATCAATTTATAGAATTTGAGAAGAATTATTGGAAAAATAGTACTGCAATAGGTTTTATATTTAGTTTGGGAGCACTGATGGGTTTCGTTGTAGGGTGTGTGGTTGTTTATCAAATTCTTTATAGTGACGTTACAGATCACCTCCCAGAGTACGCCACCTTATTGGCAATGGGGTATAGACTTAAGTCTCTTTTCTTTGTTGTAGCTAGAGAGGGTTTTTTATTGGCATTGTTTGGTTATTTACCTGCTTATTTCTCTGGTCAAATACTTTACTCAGTTATAAGAAGTTCTACTAAACTTCCAATAATAATGGATGCAGAAAAAACGATTTTAATTTTCGTTTTAGTTTTAGTTATGTGTATGGGGTCCGCCGCTGTTGCGATGCGTAAATTAGTTGATGCTGACCCTGCTGAAATTTTTTAACAATTGAAGATAAATGATTAAAGCTAATAAATCAAAAAAAAATGTCAATAACCTTAAAACAGTCTCAATAAATAATTTGAGTCACTTTTATGGAAAAAATGAGAATAAAAAACAAGTTCTTAATGACGTTAATTTAAATATTGATAAAGGCGAGTTGGTTCTTTTGAAAGGACCTTCTGGATGTGGTAAAACAACTCTTCTAACATTAATTGGGGCCTTGAGAACCTGTCAAAGTGGAGATTTAACTGTATTAAATAATCAGTTAAATGGAGCATCAAGGAAAACTCGTCAGATTCTTAGAAGAAGTATTGGAATGATTTTTCAAGGTCACAATCTTTTGAGATGTTTAACAGCAGAACAAAATGTTCAGATGGGCGCCGATTTAATAAAAGGTTTAACATATTTGCAAAGACGTGAAATAGCACGTAATTGGTTGTCAGCAGTAGGATTAGAAGAACATCATAAAAAGTTGCCAAATGACTTATCTGGTGGGCAGAAACAGAGAGTAGCAATTGCTCGAGCTTTATCAGCTAACCCAAAACTTTTATTAGCTGATGAGCCCACTTCTGCATTAGATAGCGTCACAGGAAGAGAAATAGTAACCCTTTTAAGGAAACTAGCAAAAGAGCAAAATTGTTCTGTACTTATGGTGACGCATGATCCAAGAATTTCTGATATGGCTGATAGGATATTAAATATGGAAGATGGTAAAATATTTAGTGCTCATAGTGAGCTAATATAATTAAAAGTTAAAAATTTTATGTCTAAGAGAAGGAATCTAAAAAAAGAAAAGCAGGAACGTAATAGAGCCTATGCTAGAAAATTTAAAAAAAGGAAATTAAGAACTGATGGAAGACCTGATGGTGGAAACGTTACAGGTACAGCAAATAATGGCGGTGCAGCTGACTAGGGAATATCTCTTATTTTTTCTTTTAGAGTTCAATATATTATGAATAATTAAGACATAATCATGAATGTAAGTATTATTATACCGACTTACAATAGGTTACCTATATTAGAGAAATGTCTATTTGCGCTTGAGAATCAAAAATTAAATACAAATATTGGAAATTATGAAGTAATAGTAGTTGATGATGGATCAACTGATGGAACAACCTCATGGATAAATAAAAACAAAGCTAATCTCCCACACGTTATTCTTTTTCAGCAAGAACATGGAGGGCCTGCACTTGGAAGAAATCTGGGAGTAATTAAATCAAAATATGAAATTATTATATTCATTGATAGTGATCTTATTGTTTTAGACAATTTTATAAATTGCCACGTAGAAAAATTACTTGCCTCTTGGAGAAAAAATGATAAAAAATGTTTTACCTATGGATCGGTAGTCAATACATCTAATTTTCTAAATCCTCAGAGTGAAAAACATAAAATAATGGACACTTCTTTTGCATACTTTGCTACTGGTAATGTAGCGATATCAAAAGAATTGATTTTAAGTGTGGGATTATTTGATACTTCATTTAGTCTTTACGGTTGGGAGGATTTAGAACTTGGAGAAAGATTAAAAAAAATTGGGACAAAATTAATTAAATGCCCAAATGCGGTAGGTTTTCATTGGCATCCACCATTTAATTGCGAACAAATAGATTCATTAATAACTCAAGAAAAAGAGAGAGCAAAAATGGCTTTGGTTTTTTATAAGAAACACCCAAATTTAAGGGTTAGATTTATGATTCAATTAACTCCTCTACATAATTTACTCTGGCAAATTCTTTGCTTGGGAGGACTAATCAGTGTTGATAGAATCCTTCCTTTATTAAGATTCCTAGTTAATAAAAGAAGAAATAGACTTGCACTTGAGATATTTAGGATCCCTCTAAATATGATTTACATTAAACAGTTAACCAAATCAAGATGAAAAACTTTTAGAAATACACATAACTTGCTAGAATAATTCAAACAAATTTCACACATCTGACAGTTTCGGGTGAATTATTAATATTAATTCCCCGTCAGATGGAGGCTAACCCGAAACCCTTTTTTAAATTATGGCTGTTGTATCACTATCAGAAATGATGGAAGCAGGTGCTCATTTTGGGCATCAAACTAGACGTTGGAATCCCAAGATGTCTAAGTATATATATTGCGCGAGAAATGGAGTTCATATTATTGATCTTGTTAAAACAGCATTGTGTATGAACAACGCGTATAAATGGACGAGAAACGCTGCAAAAAGCGGTAAACGTTTCCTATTTGTAGGCACAAAGAAACAAGCATCAGATGTAGTTGCTCAGGAAGCTACACGATGCGGAGCTGCATATGTAAATCAAAGATGGCTAGGAGGGATGTTGACTAATTGGACAACAATGAAAGCTAGGATTGAAAGATTAAAGGATCTAGAAAGAATGGAAAGTAGTGGTTCTATAGCAATGAGACCTAAAAAAGAAGCCGCAGTATTAAGGAGAGAACTTGAAAGATTACAAAAATACTTAGGTGGACTTAAGGGTATGAGAAGATTACCAGATGTAGTTGTATTGGTTGATCAGAGAAGAGAATCTAATGCAGTATTAGAAGCTAGAAAATTAGATATCTCATTAGTATCAATGTTGGATACAAATTGCGATCCAGATTTGTGTGAAGTCCCAATTCCTTGTAACGATGATGCCGTTAGATCAGTGCAACTTATTTTAGGAAGACTAGCAGATGCCATAAATGAGGGTAGAAAGGGCTCTAATGCCGAAAGAAAAAATTAAATTCCAATTTAAAACTTACTATTCACTATTTTTTATTACTTCAAATGGGAAACATTACAGCAAAACTTGTAAAAGATCTTAGAGACAAAACTGGCGCAGGAATGATGGACTGCAAAAAAGCACTTAACGAAACTGAAGGAAATCTAGATAAAGCTTTGGAATGGTTAAGAAAGAAAGGCATAGCTAGTGCTGAAAAGAAATCAGGAAGAGTAGCAGCCGAAGGGTCAATTGGTAGTTATATACATACTGGATCAAGAGTTGGAGTTTTACTAGAGTTGAATTGTGAAACTGATTTCGTTGCTAGAGGTGATATATTTCAATCTCTGTTGAAGGATGTCTCAATGCAAGTAGCAGCATGCCCAAATGTTGAGTATGTATCAATTGATGAAATACCAGAAGATGTTGTTGAAAAAGAAAAGCAGATTGAAATGGGTAGGGATGATTTATCAGGCAAACCAGAACAAATTAAAGAAAAAATAGTTGAAGGGAGAATAGCAAAAAGACTTAATGAGCTTGTTTTGCTTTCACAACCCTACATTAAAGATAGTTCTCTAACAGTTGAGGATCTTGTTAAACAAGCCGCTGCAAAAATTGGGGAAAATATCAAAGTAAGACGTTTTACAAGATATACATTAGGTGAAGGTATCGAAAAAAATCAGATGGACTTTGCTGAAGAGGTCGCATCAATGCAAACAAACTAGTCACTTGAATGATTTGAATAATTTCAATAATTACATAGATATAGATAAAATTAATTCTCAATTAGACAGAGCAAACATACAAAAAAGAATATTAATTAGAAATATCTATAGTGAATATGAACTTTATCTTAATCTAGTAAGAGATCAACTTTTCATTTCTGCAGAAAAAGGCCTTAATCAAATATATAGTTATCCAACAATAAATGATAATTTCTTAAATGAAAATGAATTCTATACTCTTTTTGAAAAAAAAATAAGTAAATTAATATCTACAAATTTGCCCTTTTTTACATTAGAGCAATTAAAGATAAATGAAATTGAAAAAAATATAGATAAGGAAATTAATTTTACTATTTTTGAAAGTTACACAAAAATAAAGGATGATCAAAAAGAAAAATTTCAATATGAAGATGGTTTTCAATTAAAAGAATCTACTCAGTTTGAGATTACTGAAGACTTACCAAATACCCCTGAATATTATCCATCTCATAATTATGAGAGATTCGTATCACTTGATTTAGATAATAACCACGATAATAATTATTCATCTAATAACAATTTTTTTGAAAATTTAGGAGTTAAGAAACAATTTATTTCCTCCTTAATTGAATTAATAGGAGAAGAAAAGGTGGAAAAAATAAGACATCAAGAAAAAGAAAATATCAATCAAATGGATAATTTAGCAAAAAATCAGATTCTTAATAGTTTTGATTTAATAGATAATTCATTGGAAAATTTACTATTGAATCTTTCTTACAACATTAACCAAGAATTATTCAAGGCAAATCTCATAAAAAAGATGATATCTAAGGACTCCTTTGATTACTTAGTGGGCAAAAATTTTATGATAAAACATCCATATCCTTTTGTTATTAATTTCGAATTAAACTTAAATCAGACATCATTAATCGGCAATGATTTTCCAAGCATTATTTTCTTCAATATATCCACTGTTGAGTTAGAGTTTAATAATCTAAATCTTTCTATTCAAAGGAAAAAAATAAATGAGCTAAAATATCAATTTCAGCGTTTGATTAAAAAAGAGAAATATTGGAGGCAAAAAGAAATAACTTTGAATAAAATACGATGAAAAAATAACTCTTTTTTCAGATGTGACTATTAGCGGGAATAATAATAATTTAATAAAAAACTGGATAAGACTACTTCAAAAGTCTCTAACTATTGAGACTGAAAACAAATTTATTAATACCTTAGGAAGAGAAAAATATTTTAATGATTATTTGCATGAATCATTAAAAAAACTAGATAATCTAAATCTCTCAGACGAATATTTAATGATATTTTATGAATTTTCTAAAAAATATAATGGATATAATAAATTAGATGTAAATCAAAGAAAACGATTAATTATAGATACAAGAAAAAATCTTTATAAATTAGGAAAAACTCTAGAAATAGAAAGTTCTTATAATATTTCCAGCAATGTTTTTCTGAATAAAGCAGATTCAAGTTTGTCTTTTGATTCAGATATTTCATTAATAAAAAATGTAGGAAAAGTTTATAAAAATAAGCTTAATGAATTAGGGATATTTCATATAAAGGATCTAATTAATTATTTCCCACGAACATATCTAGACTATACGAATAGAGTCAAGATAATAAATTTAAAACCAGAAAATTTATATACGTGCATCGCTAACGTTAAAAGATTTTATATTCATAAGAGTAAAAAAAATAGTAATTTATCAATAATGAATATTGTAGTTTCTGATGAAACGTCTTCAATAAAGGTTACAAAATTTTTTTTAGGAAGAAGATTTAGATCTTACTCCTTCTTCACATCTCAAAAATCTTTGTATACTTTTGGAACCAAATTAGCAATTTCCGGTAAGGTTAAATTGACAGATTATGGCAAAACTTTTGTAGATCCGCAGATTGAAATTCTTAAGGATAACAATGATAATTTTAATTTCTCAGGCAAAATATTACCCTTGTATTCATTAGGTGAAGCTTTATCAAATATGAGTTTTATAAAACTTATGAAAAAGGTACTAATTTATGCAAAGCAATATCCAGAAATTTTAAATAAGAAGCAACTTGATTCATTATCTTTATTATCAAAAGGAGAGTCGTTGATTAATATTCATTTTCCTCCAACTCAACAGGCACTTATTGAGTCAAAGAAACGTTTGGTTTTTGATGAGTTATTCCTACTTCAAATAAAGTTCCTACTTAGAAAAAGAAAGACGAATATGAATGTAATTTCCCAACAATTACCTCAAAAGAAATCTTTATTAAAAGAATTTTTAAATAATTTTCCTTTTGAATTAACGAAATCTCAACAAAATGTTTTAAATGAAATTAAGAAAGATTTATCTAATCCCGTGCCAATGTCTAGATTGCTTCAGGGAGATGTGGGAAGCGGTAAAACCATAATTGCAATAGCGTCTCTTTTACTTGTTATTGAAAAAAACCTGCAAGGTGCATTTATGGTGCCAACTGAGGTATTGGCAGAACAGCATTATAAAAATTTATTAAAATATTTGAATCCCCTTTTAGTTTCTGTTGAACTACTTACTGGCAATACTCCTCAAAAAAAGAGAAAAGAAATCTTCTCTAATTTGAAAAATGGATTAGTTGATATCATCGTAGGCACACATGCATTATTTGAGGATAAAGTCATCTTTAATGCATTAGGTATGGTCGTAATTGATGAACAACATAGATTTGGAGTAACTCAAAGAAATAGATTACTAAATAAAGGAGAAAATACTAACTTGTTATCAATGACAGCAACACCAATTCCAAGAACTCTTGCGCTTTCTATTTATGGTGATTTAGATGTGAGTCAAATTACAGAACTCCCCCCTGGGAGAGTTCCAATAACAACAAAAATAATTTCAGAAGATGATTTAACTAACCTGTTCAAGATTGTTGAAGATGAGATCAATAAGGGAAAGCAAGCTTATGTGATTCTGCCACTTATAGAAGATTCAGAAAAAATGAATTTAAGCTCAGCAAAGAAAATATTCAAACATTTATCAGAAAAGGTCTTTTTTAACAAAAAAGTTGGATTATTACATGGCAAATTAAGTTCACAAGAAAAGAATGAAGTAATTAATTCTTTTTTAAAGAATGAAATTAATATATTGGTTTCAACCACAGTAATTGAGGTTGGCATTGATGTGCCTAACGCCACAATTATGATTATTTATAATTCGGACAGATTTGGATTGTCCCAGCTACATCAATTAAGAGGCAGAGTTGGTAGAGGATCAACAAAATCTTTTTGTTATCTCGTAACCCCCGATAAAAATGGTTTAGAAAATAAAAGACTTTGTGTTTTGCAAAAATCTAATGATGGCTTTTATATTGCTGAAAAAGACTTGGAGCTTAGAGGACCAGGCCAGATTTTAGGATATAGACAATCCGGATTGCCTGATTTTGTGCTGGACAATTTACCTAACAATAAATTTCTTATTGATAAGGCTCGTGAAGAGGCTATTAAGATTGTTAGTGATGATCCTGATTTTAAAGAAAATATTGTTTTAAAGAATATACTTATTGATAATTCTGATAATAAATTCATTCATGATTTCTTAAATTGAAAAATATCATTGTAATTTTTGATATTTATGCGACTATAAATCAATTGCAAATTTCAATTGAAAATTTGGAATAAAATACCAATTAAGGATAATGGAGATAAATTGATAGCTATTCCTAGCTACCTAAAGTTTTTAGATCCACACCCTTACTCTCATTTAGGAGCACCTTACAAAGATAAAACTTCTATTTGGAAATTAAGAGAGGAGGTTGTAAATAGATTATTAAAAGTAAATGATTATTTTATATCAAAGAGTAGTTTTAACCTCTTAATTTATGACAGTTGGCGACCTTTAGAAGTCCAGGAATTTATGTTTAAAAGAGCATTTTTATTAGAGTGTGAAAAATCGGATGTTGATATTTCTTTTGAAAATATAAAATCTTATCCATCCATTTTAAAAAAAATTGAAAAATTTTGGGCATATCCTTCTTATGACACTAGGTATCCTCCCCCTCATTCAACTGGGGGTGCATTGGATGTTTGTTTATTAGATAAAGAGGGAAATCTTGTTGAAATGGGAGGTATGGTTGATCAAATGGATGAGACCTCAAATCCTAATTTTTATGCCAATATGAAGAATGAAGAAGCAATTATTTGGAATAGGAGAAGAAATTTATTAAGGAAAATTATGACTAAATTCGGATTCGCTCAACATCCTAATGAATGGTGGCACTTTAGTTATGGTGATCAATTATGGGCTTGGAAAAATAAAAAAGCAAATGCCCTATATGGAAAAATTTAAATTCTATTGATTTTCATTTAGTAAATTCAATATATAATTTTCATCTTGAGTATTTATAAAATCTCCGAAATCCAAATTCATATTACTCTTCCAATTATCAAATAGTGGTTGAAGAGTTTTTTCTAAATCGTTAAGTTCCATTTTTTGTAAGAATGGTTTAGCAAGCCTTTGTAGATTTTTACTTCCCCCCAACCATAATTGGTATTTGTTTTGCCCACTTCCGACAAGTGCTAATTCGGCCATGTAAGGCCTGGTACATCCATTCGGACATCCTGTCATTCTGAATAATATTGTCTTTTGTATTTTTAGATCTAATAGTAAATTTTCAATCCTTTTTAATACATCAGGTAATATTCTTTCAGCTTCAGTCATTGCAAGACCACAAAGTGGTAAAGCAGGACAAGCTAAAGCGTGTCTTTGTATTTCATTAATGTTTTCTAAATTTTCGTATCCAATTTTTGATAGAGATTTTTGAATTTCACCTTTGTTTTTATTGGCGATATTACAAAGTAAAATATCTTGATTAGGTGTGAGTCTTAAATCTAAATTATATTTTTTAACAATACTTGTGATGGTATTCTTCTTCTCTCCAGATAATCTCCCTGATAATAATGGTAAACCTACGAAATGGGAGGTTTTATTTTGTTTATGCCAACCAAGGTAATCAATAAGAACCTTATCAGGTTCTTTTCTAATTTTTTTTATTTCTTTTTTGAAATACTTATCAGAAAGAATTTTTTTGAACCATTTAATACCTTTTCTATGAAGAAGATATTTCATTCTCGAATTTTTCCTTGATTTTCTATCACCATAATCTCTTTGTATAGCAACAATGCTTTGTATTAATTCATAGACATCAGGTTCTTCAACATATCCAAGTGGATCTGCAATTCTGGCAAAGGTCTCTTCATTATTATGTGTGCGACCCATTCCTCCTCCAACATAGAAGTTGCAACCTTCTAACTTTCCATCTTTAGAGGTAAAGGCAACTATTCCTATGTCATTTGTAAGAAGATCAACAGAATTGTCCCCAGGAACTGTAACAGCACATTTGAATTTTCTCGGTAAATAAGTTGAACCATATAGAGGTTCATCTTTTATCCCACTAAAAACATTATCTTTGAATTGGAGCTTCCTAATTGCTTCAATATCTTTGTCAGGCTTTATGGTGTACTCTAAATCCCCATCAGCCCAAAGCTCTAAAAAAGTGCCTTGGCCAGCCATTGGCGTGAGAAGATCTGCAACTTTTTTTGCCAATGTTCTTGCAATATTATAGTCTGGCGAATCAAATGGAGCCGCGGGGGCCATAACGTTTCTATTTATGTCTCCACATGCGGCTAATGTGGAGCCCATTGAATTTACTATTGTTTGAATTACTTCTTTTAGGTTCTCCTTTCTAATTCCATGCATTTGAAAGGCTTGTCTTGTAGTGGCCCTAAGTGTTCCATTACCTAGTTTGTCAGATAATTCATCTAATGCTAAAAATAATTTCCCAGGGACTTCACCGCCAGGATTTCTTAACCTAAGCATCATTTGCCAATCTTTACTTTTGCCAGGCTTTCTATTTTCCCTATTATCTTGTTGATAACTACCATGAAATTTCAACAACTGTACTGCATCATTAGTGAAATGATCGCTCTCATTGATTAATTCCGTTGCAAGTGGTTCCTTAAGGAATTGGCTACTTTTTTTAAAATTTTCAAATTTAGAAACTTCTAATCCATTTGCCAAACAAACAGTTTCTTCTTTGGCAGAATTTTTTTTCTTTTTTACTTTCTCAATCTTGATCAAAGGACCAAAAAATATCTCTTTTTATACATTAGCGAAAAGCTTATTTAACTGGTAGTAAATTATAGTAATAGAAGTCATAATTTTCTCTTGTCTAAATATTTACTTGAGATAGGAACCGAAGAGTTGCCAGCAAAATTTTCTCATTCTGTTCTAGATCAATTTAAATCTCTTATAGAATTTGAATTGCATAAAAAATTAATCAAATACAACAATATAGTTGTTACCTCTACACCGAGAAGGATAGTTCTACTTATCGAAGGCTTAGTCGATTACGCAGAAGATAAGATAGTAGTGAGAAAAGGACCTAATGCAAGTTCGGCTTTTTTAAATGGATCTCCTACTAATGCTGCTTTAGGATTTGCAAAGAGTTTAGGAATTGATGTAGACAATCTAGAAATAAAAAATACAGAAAAGGGTGATTTTGTTTTTGGTACAAAAATTGAGCAAGGACAATCAACAAGAATTTCTTTGTCTTCAATTATTCCTAAAGTAGTAAAGAGTCTTCAAGGGCCTCGATTTATGAAGTGGGGCGCAGGGAACATAAAATTTTCAAGACCTATTCGGTGGATTACTTCTATTTACAATGATGAGATTCTTGATTTCGCGTTTGATGAATGTGATCCAAAAGTCGAAATAAGTAACAAATCTTTAAGCCATAGACTAATAAATGAAGTTTTTGAAGTTCAGAATCCTGATGATTTTTTTGCATTACTGAAACAAAATAGGGTATTAGTTAAGCGAAAAGAAAGAAAAGAAAAAATTAGAAGTTTAATAAATGAGGCGTCTAAATCACTAACTCTTGATGCTGACCTCTCTGAAGAATTACTTAATGAACTAACTGATTTAGTTGAATGGCCAGACTTGATTATTGGTAAATTTAGTGAAGAATTTCTAGATCTTCCTGTTGAAGTTCTTTCAACAGTTATGAAAACTCATCAGAGATATGTACCTCTATTATTAAAAAATAATACTTTTTCAAAACTTGATTTAAGTTCTGAAAAAAACATTAGTACTAATTTTTTTGTTATTTCAAATGGTCTTGAAGAATCAAATAGCAATATTGCCAAAGGTAATGAGAAAGTACTGAAGGCGAGGTTTTCAGATGCAAAGTTTTTTGTAGAAAGTGATAAAAAAGTTTCCTCAATACAAAGAAATGAAAAACTTAAATCTGTCTCTTATTTGAAAGGATTTGGAAATATTTTTCAAAGAGTTGAGAGAATAGAGGAAGTTACTAAAAAAATTCTCATATTTTTAAACGATAAGTCTTTAGATGATAAAAAATTAATAGAAGCAGCTAGATATTGTAAAAACGACTTGTGTAGTGAAATTGTTTTTGAATTCCCTGAGTTGCAAGGAATAATGGGTGGTAAATATCTTAAAAATGAGGGATTTAGTAAGGATGTTTGTTTGGCGGTAGCTGAACATTATTTACCTTCTTTTTATAAGGATGCTTTACCTTCTACAAAATATGGCGCAATAATTTCTATCGCAGATAAGATTGAAACTTTAATAAGTATTTTTATTTCAGGAAAGCGTCCAAGTGGATCATCTGATCCATATGCTTTAAGAAGAAATTTGAATGGAGTGATTAAAATAATTTGGAATTATGAATTTGATTTGCCTTTAGATAATCTATTTAAAGAACTAATCGATTCTTGGAAAATCTCCTTCCCTAATTTTAACTTCTCAAAAGAGGAAGTTTTAAATGATTTAAATGATTTTTTAGTTCAAAGAATTTTTAGTCATCTTGAAGAAATATCACTCAATAAAGAATTAATAAAAGCCGTTTTTACTTCTGATGAAGTTTCTCAAAAAAGAATATTAAATCTTATTGATCTAAAAAATAGAATTAAGTGTATTGTCGATTATAAAGAAAAGGAAATTTTTGTTGATATCCAGAAAATTATTACCAGGGTAAGCAAATTAGCTAATAATAACAATCTTTCAACAGAAGTTCTCTCAACAAGAGATTATGTAAATACAAAACTTTTTGAAAAAGATTGTGAATTGAAAGTTTTTGAATTTATTAAAGAATTAGAAAAACTTTTCCAAAAAGAATATTGCAATTATTTGAAACTTCTAAATTTGTTTGAAATTAATATAAAGACTATTGAAAATATGTTTGATAGTGAGAAGGGAGTTCTCGTAATGGCAGAGGATTTAGAAATAAGAAATAATAGACTTAATTTGTTGAGCTTAATTAGAAATTATTCTCTAAAAATAGCTGATTTTACACTTTTTAACTCTTAACTTTAATGCCCCCTTTTATTGAATAGTTTTCAAGCATCTTTTCTACTTCTTTATTTTCCCTTACAGCACTATCAACAGGTTTATAGCTTTGAGGTGCTAAAGCTTTTCCTCTTAAGATGGAACCAAGTGTAAGCATTGTAATTTTAAGTTGTTGTAATGGTTTCATAGAGACAACTCTTTTGTATAAGTAACTATCAAAAGTAAGTCTTTGAACATCCATGTCATCACACATCTCAACAAAGGCTTCTCTTGCAGAATCATTTCTGTAGAAAATATTTTGGAGGATTTCTAGTACCTTATAAGTTGTTCCATATTTTTTATCCCATTTTTTAAGATAGTTTTTTAGATCTTTTTCTGATGGAATTACTTGGCCGTTTTTTGATGCCTCAACAATTTCTTCAGCACACATTCTCCCGCTCTTTGCCGCAAAATAAATACCCTCACCAGAACTCTTTGTAACATAACCTGCTGCATCACCAACCAAAGCCATTCTCCCAACAACTCTTCTTGGTCTTGGATGCTCAGGGATAGGATGTGCTTCTACCTTTATAACTTCACCATTAACAAGTCTTTTCTTTGCCCTATTTCTTACTCCCTCTTGAAGACCTTTAATTAATGACTGATTCTTTTGCATTGTTCCAGTACCCACTGCAACATGATCATATTTAGGAAATACCCACCCATAAAAATCCGGAGAAACATCAGTGCCTACATACATTTCAGCAAGATCTTCGTAGTAACTCATTTCTTCTTTAGGTAGTTTAATTCTCTCCTGAAATGCAATAGCAACTTTGTAATCCCCTGCATCCATTGCTTTTGCTACTCTGCTGTTAGCTCCATCAGCTCCGATTAAAAGGTCAACGGTAAGCTCCTTAAGTTCTCCTTTTTTATCTCCATTCGTAAAATCTGAATAGGAGAGTTTATAAGGCCCTTGATTATTGTTACCAGTTTCAATAGAAGTAACTAATCCATTTATTAATGTTGCCCCAAGATCTGATGCTCTATTACGCATAAAAGCATCCATAACTTCTCTTCTACACATCCCAATAAACTCATTATCGCTTTCCCCATATACTCTATCTAGACTTATGTCTACCTCTCTATTTGATGGAGATATCATTCTCATATGCCTTACTTTCCTATCGATAATTGACTCTGGTAAATCAAATTCTTCTACCATGCAGAGAGGAATAGCACCTCCACATGGTTTCGCATTATCTAATTTTCTCTCGAAGAGCCACGTTTTTATCCCAGCTTTAGCAAGTATTTCTGCAGCACATGAACCACTTGGACCTCCTCCAATAACAGCTACTCTCAACATACGAAAAAAAATAATACTGTATATAAAAGCTACATCTTTTTTGCTTATAAAAGTGCATTTCTTAAAATAATAGTTAATATCGAAATATGTTTTTTAAATTCACCGCTAAATATTGGAACAAGAAAAAGATTTAACTGATTACGATATACCTATAGCTAGAAGAACTCACTTAAATAATCCCAATTCAATAGTATTAAAAAAATTATTAATATTTTCACCATTTCTTTTCCTCTTTTTTTCTATTTTTGCTTTTCGATTAATAAGAAATATAGAAAATGGATCCCTTGATAATCCAAATTTTCAGGCCCAAATAAATCAAGATCATAGAATTTTGGGCCATCTACCCTATTCCGAAATTCCCAATGAGAAACTAGTTGTAATTGAGCCCAATATTGAAGTTCATATTGATATGCGTGATTCTTTATTAAAGATGAGGGACGAAGCAAAAAAGGATGGGATATACTTAGTCTTCTTGAGTGGTTATAGGTCAATAAATTTGCAAAACGAAATCTTCTATTCTCTTAAATCTTCTAGAAATCAGGAAGCTGTTGAAAGAGCCAGAGTTTCAGCGCCCCCTGGATATTCTGAACATAGTACTGGTTTTGCAATTGATATTGGTGATGCTACTCAAAGAGAAACAGACTTTGAGACTGAATTCGAAAATACTGGTGCCTTTAAATGGTTAATAAAAAATGCAGCTAAATTTCACTTTAAGTTATCGTTCACCAAAGATAATAAATATATAGATTATGAACCTTGGCATTGGAGGTATGAGGGATCAATTGAAGCTTTAAGAGTTTTTGAAAGTTCAAATAGAGAATAAAAAATTTAAATGATTATATTTTTCAAAGTCTTTGAGAGAAAATACTCATAATAAGCATTCTTTGAGTTAGCCTTAATAGGTTCAATACAATATTTATATAAATTTTATAAATGTCATCTTCGATAAAAGAAATTAGGAATGTCGCAATTATTGCCCATGTAGATCATGGGAAGACAACTCTTGTGGATGCATTATTATCTCAATCGGGAATATTTAGGGATAATGAAGTCATCCCTACATGCGTAATGGATTCAAATGATCTTGAAAGAGAAAGAGGAATTACAATACTCTCTAAAAATACTGCAGTTAATTATAAAGACACCAGAATCAATATAATAGATACTCCGGGTCACGCAGATTTTGGAGGAGAAGTAGAGAGGGTTTTGGGAATGGTTGATGGTTGTCTGCTTATCGTTGATGCAAACGAGGGGCCAATGCCTCAAACACGATTTGTTTTAAAAAAAGCTTTAGAAAAAGGGCTTAGGCCTATAGTTTTTGTAAATAAAATTGATAGACCAAGAGTAGTACCAGAAATTGCAATTGATAAGGTTCTGGATTTGTTTTTAGAATTAGGAGCCGATGATGATCAATGTGATTTTCCCTATCTTTTTGGAAGTGGCCTATCTGGGTTCGCAAAAGAAGAGATGGAATCTAATAGTGATAATATGATGCCTCTTTTTGAAGCTATTATCAGACATGTTCCGCCTCCAGTGGGTGATGCAAATAAGCCTCTTCAACTACAAATAACTACTTTGGACTATTCTGATTTTTTAGGCAGAATTGTAATTGGAAAAATTCATAATGGAACTATAAAAAATGGTCAACAAGCTAGTTTAATTAAAGAAAATGGAAAAACTATTAAAGGTAAGGTTGGTAAACTATTAGGATTCCAAGGATTACAAAGGATTGACATAAATGAAGCATTCGCAGGAGATATCGTTGCCGTTTCTGGTTTCGATGACGTCAATATTGGTGAGACCATAGCATGTCCCGACTCTCCACATCCACTTCCATTAATCAAAGTTGATGAACCTACTTTAAATATGACTTTTGTTGTAAACGACTCACCATTTGCAGGTAAAGAAGGGAAATTTGTTACTAGTAGACAGTTGAAAAATAGATTGGAAAGGGAACTTTTAACAAATGTAGCCCTTAGGGTCGAAGAAACTGATTCACCAGATAGGTTTTCAGTTTCAGGAAGAGGAGAATTACATTTAGGAATTTTGATTGAAACTATGCGGAGAGAAGGGTTCGAGTTCCAAATCTCTCAACCTCAAGTAATTTTTAGAAAAATTGATGATGTTGAATGTGAGCCTATAGAGACTTTGGTCCTAGATGTGCCTGAAGTGTCAGTTGGCTCTTGTATAGAGAAACTTGGATCGAGAAAGGCGGAGATGAAAAATATGCAGACAAGTGCAGATGGGAGAACTCAATTAGAATTTCTTGTCCCATCAAGAGGATTAATTGGATTTCGTGGAGAATTTGTTCGGATAACAAGAGGTGAAGGTATCATGAGTCACTCATTTTATGAATATAAACCTAAAACAGGAGATTTTGAAACCAGGAGAAATGGAGTCCTGATTGCTTTTGAGGAAGGTGTGGCAACATTTTATGCATTAAAGAATGCAGAAGATAGGGGAGTCTATTTCATTAAACCTGGAGTTAAAGTTTATAAGGGAATGATAATTGGAGAGAATAATCGACCCCAAGATCTTGAGTTAAATATATGTAAAACTAAGCAATTGACTAACATGAGGTCTGCAGGGGCAGAAGAACTTGATACTTTGCAGTCACCTGTTGATATTACTCTTGAAAGAGCACTCGAATATATTGGTCCAGATGAAATGCTAGAGGTAACACCGGATTCAATAAGAATGAGAAAAATAAATAAAAAGAAAAAAAATTAATAATTAGTTTTATGCACGAAGAAAGTACAAAAAGTTTTAAAGACTCCCTTTTCACAGCTTTAAATCTTTTTAACAATCAAGAATGGTATGAGGCTCATGATGCTTTTGAAGAAATTTGGAATTCGGTTGATGGTGATGAAAGACAAGTCATCCAGGGAATTTTACAAGTATCTGTTTCTCAGTTTCACTTGACTAAGGGTAATTTAAATGGAGCTACTATTTTGCTTGGAGAGGGTTTAGGTAGAATAAAAACAAGAACCAAGATTAATTTAGGAATTGATCTTGAATCCTTCTGCCAATGTTTAGAAGATTTATTGAGGAAATTACAGAATAAAGAGCTACTAAATGAGAACGATAAGCCTTTTTTGAGACCTCTTTGATGAATATGAATATTTTTTTTTCTCCAATTAAATTATTAATTCTTGATTCATTTTTTTTAAAAGAAAAAAAGAAAACCAAACGATCTCAAGAAAAATGAACCTAAGAATTCATAATGTATCTCTTTCAATTAAAGGAAGATTAATCGTAAATAATGTTTCTATAACTGTAAATCCAGGGGAAGTTGTAGGTTTGATGGGACCAAATGGTGCAGGGAAAACTACAACTTTTAATCTTGCAGTTGGGAATATAAAACCTGATAGAGGTGAAATTTTAATGAATGGTAAAAATATAACCAATCTTCCTCTCCCAATTAGATCAAGACTTGGGTTGGGATATTTAACTCAGGAAGCGAGTATATTTAGAGACCTCACAGTTAAGGACAATATAGATTTGGCTTTGCAGAATTCTTCTTATAGTAGAGCAGCAATTAGAAACAGAAGAGAACAATTAATTAATGAATTTAATTTGAATAATTTTGTAGATAATTTTGGTTATCAACTTTCAGGTGGTGAGAGGAGGAGATGTGAAATAGCTAGGGCTCTTACTGTAGGCAGAAAAGGACCTAAATATTTGTTGTTAGACGAACCGTTTGCAGGAATTGATCCTCTAGCTGTAAATGATTTAAAGAAACTAATTCTTAAATTAAGTAGTGACGGGGTAGGTATTCTTATTACTGACCATAATGTAAGGGAAACACTTTTAATTACAAACAAATCATATGTATTAAGTGAAGGAAAAATTTTAGCTGAGGGATCATCAATTGAGTTAGCTGATAATCCCATAGTCAAAAAGTATTATCTAGGTCGTAATTTCAAACTTTGAAATCCTTTTGTAAAATAAATTAAAACTTTATTATTAAAAATTTTCTCACAAAGGAATGATTTAAATTATTATTTGGTTGTTATTGAAAATAAAAACGTATAAATTCTTGGATGATATTAAATAAACTTCTTGAAAATTTAATTTATGATCCAGTTTCGGTCTTAGGTCTTTTAGTATTTTATTTTTTATTAATTAATTTACCAATTTCTTTAAGTGCAGTTTTCAAAAAAAAGTCTTCATTAACGGTGAGACTTCTAACGATTCTAGTAAATTTACTTATATCATTTCAATTACTTTTTAGGTGGTCAATTTCTGGACACTTTCCTATTAGCAATTTGTATGAATCTCTTTATTTCCTTACTTGGGGGATCACAATGGGACAATTATTTATTGAAAGGGAATACCAATCTCCAATAATCCCCTCAATTGCAATATCTATTGAGTTACTGACTGTGGCATTTGCTTGTTTTGTTTTGCCCGAGGATTTGAAATTATCATCTAATTTGGTTCCAGCTTTAAGATCTAGTTGGTTGGTAATGCATGTTAGCGTTGTAATGCTTAGTTATGCAGCATTAATAATAGGTTCTTTACTTTCGGTTCCTGTTTTGTTCATTGATAAGGATAAGCCCCTTCAAATAAGAAGTAGTTCTACAGGTATTGGTGGTTTTAAAATTTCTAATAACTATTCTTTAAGTAATTTAGTTGAACCTATTGAATTTTCTCATTCAGAGGAATTAGATACATTAAGTTATCGTTATATATTAATAGGTTTTGTTCTTTTGACTCTCGGTTTAATTTCAGGTGCGGTCTGGGCTAACGAGGCATGGGGCACATGGTGGAGTTGGGACCCAAAAGAAACATGGGCATTTATTTCTTGGTTGTTTTATGCAGCTTATCTGCATATGAGAATAAGTAAAGGTTGGCAAGGACGTAAACCAGCATTATTAGCATCTATAGGTTTTTTAGTGGTCTTAATATGTTATTTAGGAGTTAATTTCTTAGGAATAGGTTTACATAGTTATGGCTGGATATTTGGGTGATTTGATAATCGTTAGTGATGTTTATTTGGGTTCTGAAAGAACGATACCTTTTTGAGCCTCTTGCGCAACTTTTCTCAAGTCATCACATCCCTCTTTTAATGTTTGGTAAGCAAACATTCCACTCCCTGCAATAAAACAATTAGCACCAGCATCGGCACATTGTGAAATAGTCCAATTCGCTTTTATTCCCCCATCAACCTCAATGTCGACATTTAAGTTTTTTTCGATAATAAAGTTTCTTATTTCTCTTATTTTATTAAGCATTGTTGGTATATAAGCCTGTCCACCAAAGCCGGGATTAACTGTCATAACCAGTACATGATCAACCATATCCATAATGTTTTTAATCATTTCAAAAGGAGTATGAGGGTTTAATGCAACAGATGGAGACCCTCCTAGGTCTCTTATTTTTCCAAGAACTCTATGTAAATGAATATTTGCTTCGGCATGAGCTATTACAACTCCTGGTTCACCATTTGCTCCTTTTGTAGCGTTTACATAAGATTCAAGCATAGTTTCACAATTGTATTGGCTAACCATTAATTGAGTTTCAAAAGGGACATTGCAATATTTCCTACATGCAGAAATCATTTCAGGGCCAAATGTAAGATTTGGAACGAAATTTCCATCCATTACATCAAATTGAATTCTATCTACCCCAGCTTCTTCTAGCTCTTTCACACATGCACCCATATTTGCCCAATCTGCTGGTAATACTGAAGGAATTATTTGAATTGGTCTGTTAACACCAACTAATTTTGTTTGATCTAACTCGGTCATTTTATTTTTAAATATTTAATAAAGATACTATATTTAGTTGTTTATTCCTAATTTCAAGTCACGGCCTGATAAAGTAACAGCTGTAAAGAGTTAAAAAAAGCTTTTTAGCATAATATTTCTCATAAAAATGATGTTTTTTGTGAGATCATACTCAAAACCTATTAGAAAATCCTCAAAATTTAATTGTGAATCAAACATTAATTCAAGAAATTCTCGAAGTTGTAGAGCAAGCTGCAATTGCCTCAGCAAAACTAACAGGACTAGGTCAAAAAGATGAAGCTGATGCTGCGGCCGTCGAAGCAATGAGATTGCGAATGGGCAAAATTGAAATGAAAGGCAAAATAGTTATTGGAGAAGGTGAAAGAGATGAAGCACCTATGCTTTACATAGGAGAAGAAGTAGGTAGTGGAAGTGGTCCAGGGGTTGACTTTGCTGTAGATCCTTGTGAAGGAACTAATCTTTGTGCTAATAATCAAAGAGGATCTATGGCGGTTTTAGCCGCCTCAGATACTGGCGGTCTTTTTAACGCACCTGATTTTTATATGAACAAATTAGCGGCTCCTCCCGCTGCTAAAGGAAAAGTAGATATTAGAAATTCAGCTACTGAAAACTTGAAGATTCTAAGTGATTGCTTGAATCTTTCCATTGATGAGCTTACTGTTGTTGTAATGGATAGAACCAGACATAAAGATTTAATTAAAGAGATTCGAGGATGTGGAGCAAAAGTACAACCAATTTCTGATGGAGATGTTCAGGCTGCCATTGCATGCGGTTTTGCGGGGACTGGGACACATTGCTTGATGGGTATTGGTGCGGCTCCAGAAGGTGTTATTTCTGCTGCTGCAATGAGGGCTCTTGGTGGACACTTTCAAGGACAACTAGTTTATGATCCAGCAATCGCTCAAACTTCTGAGTGGGCTGATTACACAAAAGAAGGAAATATAAATCGTCTAAATGAAATGGGAATAACCGATATAGATAAGATTTATGAAGCTAATGAATTGGCATCAGGAGAAAATGTTGTTTTTGCTGGTAGTGGAATAACTGATGGATTATTATTTAACGGTGTTAAATTTGAAAGGGATTGTGTTAGAACAAGCAGTCTAGTAATAAGTACATTAGATAGTACTGCAAGATTTACAAATACTGTCCATATAAAAGATGGTGCTAAGAGTATCAGCCTTTAAAAATTCACTTTTAATTTTATGCATATCGTTGTCGTCGGACTAAGTCATCGCACGGCACCCGTTGAAGTGCGTGAGAAGTTAAGTATTCCTGACCAATCCATAACACAATCATTGGAAGCATTAAAAGCTTTTTCTGATGTTTTAGAGGTTTCAATTTTAAGTACTTGTAATAGGTTAGAAATATATGCGCTAGTAAAAGATAAAAATACTGGTATTTCATCAATTAAAGAATTTATATCAGAATATTCCGGAATTATTTTTGAAGATTTAAATCCTCATCTTTTTTGCTTTAGACAAGAAGATGCAGTTTTGCATTTAATGAAAGTTTCTGCAGGACTAGATAGTCTCGTTTTAGGCGAAGGTCAAATCCTTTCTCAGGTAAAAAAAATGATGAGATTAGGTCAAGAGAATCAATCTACTGGGCCTATTCTTAATAGACTGTTAACCCAATCTGTTAGTACAGGTAAAAAAGTTAGATCTGAAACAAATTTAGGCACTGGAGCTGTATCAATCAGTTCAGCAGCGGTAGAACTCGCTCAATTAAAAATTGGACAAGAAAAGGGTGTTGATACTCTTGTGAGTTTGGAATCAGAGAAAGTTCTTGTAGTTGGCGCTGGACGAATGAGTAGGCTTTTAATTACTCATCTGAAATCAAAAGGATGTCATAAACTTATCCTAGTTAATAGAAATATTGATAGAGCATCAAATCTTGCTGCTGATTTCCCAGACATAGAAATTGTTTGTAAAGGTTTAAAAGAATTAGATAACAATATATCAATATCTACTCTTGTTTTCACTAGTACAGCCTCAGAAGAACCAATAATTGATCTTGCTAGAATTGAAAAATTAAATTTAAGTAATAAACTTAAATTTATTGATATTGGCGTACCAAGGAATATATCTAATGATGTTAAACAACATCAATCTGTAAAATCATTTGATGTTGATGACCTTCAAGAGGTCGTTTCAAGAAATCAAGAATTTAGACAGAAAATAGCAAAGGAAGCCGAATTATTAGTAGAAGAAGAAAGAATCATTTTTTTAGAATGGTGGGCAAGTTTAGAGGCAGTTCCAGTAATTAATAAACTTAGATCAGATTTGGAGTTAATTAGAAAAGAGGAATTACAAAAAGCTCTTAGTAGGATGGGACCAGATTTTTCTGCTAGAGAGAGAAAAGTTGTAGAAGCTCTAACTAAAGGAATCATCAATAAAATACTTCACACACCTGTTACTAAGTTGAGAAGCCCTCAATCAAGAGAAGAAAGACAAGCTTCTTTAAAAATCGTTGAAAAATTGTTTTCTTTGGTTGATGAAGATAAAAATAGTTAATATTGTCCACTTATATTAAGTTTTTATATTGATTTATCGAAATACCTTCGTAAACTGACCATTCCTATTTCTAAATTTGCCCATAATCAGTTACTTTAAATAGTTGTATCTCTACCTCCATTAGATTGAATGAAGCGTGTGTTGGCCATCATCCTCGGAGGAGGAAAAGGTTCTAGACTTTACCCTCTAACAAAAATGAGGGCTAAACCTGCTGTTCCATTGGCAGGAAAGTATCGTTTAATAGATATTCCAATTAGTAACTGTATTAATTCAGGCATAGAAAAAATGTACGTATTGACTCAGTTCAATAGTGCATCTCTAAATAGACATATAGGAAGAACGTATAATTTAAATGGCCCTTTTGGTCAAGGATTTGTGGAGGTTTTAGCCGCGCAACAGACTCCTGACAGCCCGAAGTGGTTCGAAGGTACTGCTGATGCTGTAAGAAAATACCAATGGTTATTTCAAGAATGGGATGTTGATGAGTATTTAATATTGTCTGGTGATCAATTGTATAGGATGGATTACAGTTTATTTGTTCAGCATCATAGAGATAACGGAGCGGATTTAACTGTTGCAGCATTACCTGTTGATGAAGCTCAAGCAGAAGGTTTTGGCCTAATGAGAACAGATGATTTAGGGAATATTAAAGAATTCAGTGAAAAGCCTACTGGAGAGAAGCTGAAGGCAATGGCAGTGGACACCTCAAAATTTGGATTGACAAAGGAATCGGCTGCAGAAAAACCATATCTTGCCTCAATGGGGATTTACGTTTTTAGTAGAAATACTCTTTTTGATCTTTTAAACAAATTTCCAAATTATACAGATTTTGGTAAAGACATAATTCCTGAAGCTCTAAAAAGGGGGGATACTCTTAAGAGTTATGTCTTCGATGATTATTGGGAAGATATTGGAACGATTGGAGCTTTCTTTGAATCAAACTTGGCATTAACAGAGCAACCAAAACCTCCATTCAGTTTTTATGATGAAAAATTTCCAATTTATACAAGACCTAGATTTCTTCCTCCTTCTAAACTAGTAGATGCTCAGATTACTAATTCAATAGTCTGTGAAGGTACAATCTTGAAGTCATGTAGTATTTTACATTGTGTTTTAGGTGTAAGAAGTAGAATTGAAAGTGATTCTGTTCTTGAAGATACTTTGGTAATGGGTGCAGATTTCTTTGAATCGCCTGAAGAGAGGATTGAATTAAGAAAAGGAGGTGGAACACCCCTTGGAGTAGGTGAAGGAACTACTGTAAAAAGAGCAATACTTGATAAGAATACGAGGATTGGTGATAATGTTGTGATAATTAATAAAGATCGAGTAGAAGAAGCAGATAAGCCAGAATTAGGCTTCTATATAAGAAACGGGATTGTCGTAGTAGTTAAAAATGCAACTATTGCAAACGGAACTGTTATTTAAATCTTTTCGATCATTTTTCGCTGACATAAGTTCTTTTTTTGAGCAATTTTGTTGAGTTAAAGGCACACTATATTTATTGAGTTTTTTAATTTTTTATGTCCAAGGCACATTTCGGTTTAATAGGTCTTGGTGTTATGGGCGAAAATTTAGTTCTTAACGCAGAGAGAAATGGATTTTCTAGTGTAGTTTTTAATAGAACGTTCTCAAAAACTGAAGAATTTTTGCAAGGTCGCGGTCTTGGAAAAAATATAGAGGGAGCTGAAACTCTTCAAGAATTTGTTAACAAGCTCGAGAGACCTAGAAGAATTCTAATGATGGTAAAAGCTGGACCCGCAACAGATGCAGTGATAGACAATATTTCTGGATATCTTGAGGAAGGAGATTTATTAATAGATGGTGGTAATTCTCAATTTAAAGATACAGAAAGAAGGGTAAATACCCTTGAAAGTAAAAGTTTTGGATACATAGGAATGGGAGTCTCAGGTGGCGCCAAAGGTGCTCTTGAGGGCCCAAGTATGATGCCTGGGGGTACTAAGGCTTCATATGATGCAATAGAAAGCTTATTAACTAAGATGGCGGCCAAAGTTGAAGACGGCCCATGCGTAGCATATGTTGGGCCAGGAGGCTCAGGTCATTTTGTAAAAACTGTTCATAACGGAATCGAATATGGAATTGAACAAATACTTGCAGAAGCTTATGACCTTATGAAGAGAGTTAAAGGTATGAATGGACAGCAGATGTCAGAGGTATTTGGTATTTGGAATAATACTGATGAATTAGCTTCTTATCTTGTCGAGATAACAGAGATTTGTCTAAATACAAAAGATGAGATAACTGGAGATGATGTTGTAGAAAAAATATTAGATAAAGCTGGCCAGAAAGGTACTGGTTTATGGACTGTTGTAAGTGCTCTAGAACTGGGGGTATCAGTCCCAACTATTTATGCATCTTTAAATGCCAGAGTAATGAGTTCTTTAAAAGAGCAACGTAGTGAGATTGAAAAAACTATTCCATCTAAAGAGATAGAGGATTTTGATTTAGGAAATATATCAGATGGAATGAAACCTTTATTTGATGCTGTAGTCCTTTCCACCATCGCTAGCTATGCCCAAGGTATGGATATTTTAAGAGAAGCATCTGCAGTATATAACTATGGTTTGAATATGCCGTCAATTGCTCAAATATGGAAAGGTGGCTGCATAATTAGATCAAAATTATTAAGTAAAATTCAAGATGCTTATAATAAAGACCCTAATCTAAAAAATTTAATTTTTGATGATTGGTTCAATAATGATATTGCGAGTAGATTAGATAACTTAGCTAAAGTAGTCTCTTTATCTACAAAAGCTGGTATACCAGTACCATGCCTATCCAGTACTTTAGATTACTTGAATAGTTATAGAACCAATAGACTTCCCCAGAATCTTGTTCAGGCTATGAGGGACTGTTTTGGATCTCATACTTATGAAAGAATTGATAAGGAAGGTAGTTTTCATACTGAATGGATGAAATGATTGAAAAGGTCAAAAATGGATACACCATAAATATATACAAAGACAAATTAGAACTATCAACAGCTGTTTTTAAGTTTATTGAGAGTCAAATTATTCGTAATTTAAAAAATAAAGAAAGGTTCAAATTTTGTGTAAGTGGAGGCTCAACTCCTAAAGCCGTCTACAAGCTCTTATCTAATAGTGATCTTAGATGGGATATGGTTGATGTCTTTTTAGGAGATGAAAGATGTGTTGATCCAAATTCAGAATTAAGTAATACGTTGATGTTGAAAAATACATTGTTAACTAATTTTGGATCTAAAGCTTTTTTTTATGAAATTTTCAATAATTTAAATGCTGATGATGAAACGATAAAAAATCAATTTATTTCTAAATTATTTGAAAAATGTGGATCAAACCACCCCTCCTTTGATTTAACTTTATTAGGTCTTGGAGACGATGGTCATACAGCTTCACTATTCCCTTATCAAAAAAATAATAATCTAGATGATTTCGTGATTTTTAATGAGGGTAAAGGATTAAAAAGAATTTCATTAACTCCTAAGGTCCTTTCAGCCTCATCAAAGATAGTATTTTTAGTTAGTGGAGCTTCTAAAAGAATTGCTCTTGAGAGGTTATTAGATGAAAAAGAGCCACCAGATAGAACACCATCAAAATTAATAAAATCTATTAATCAAATTTCAATATTTTGTGATCAGGAATCAGCAAAAGAATTAGAAATTTAGTTAAAGTTATTTAATAATTTAAATTATTTAATGAGTAAGAAAAAATTTTTATTCCAAAAAAAGGAGTTTGATGGTTGGAAAACATTAAATGATACTGTTATGGGCGGATCAAGTTCAGCTTTTTGTGAAATTTCAAATTCGGGTTTGATATTAAAGGGTAATATTGTCGAGAAAGCAGGAGGATTTGTTAGTTGTAGATCGTCTATATATAAACCTTCTTTAAATGTATCTGAGTATTCATCCTTTGAATTAAATATTGATGGACAAGGAAGAACTTTTAAATTTGCTGTTGCTTGTGAAGATGATCTACTAGGACTAACCGAATTTATTCCGGGTGGACTTAGATGGATTAAATCATTCCCAACAAAGAAATTCGGGACAACAAATGTTCAAATTCCTTTTAGTGAGTTAAAACCTTCAGTAAGAGCTAATAAAGTACGTTTCCCATTTAAATTCAAGCCATCTAAAATTAAAAGATTGCAACTACTACACTCTAAGTTCGGTGATGATGGATTACTTAATAATGAGTTTAAACAGGGTTCAATAAAAGTTTTAATTAAATCAATAAGTGTTATTTGAAAATCCACCAAAAAATATAGAGAGCTTAATCGCTAAGTCAGCAGATCTAACAAATAAACCTTTTGTTCATTCTGTAGTAAAAATAAATGGTGAATACGAATTTGAAGATGAAGATATTGATTTAACAGTTAATATCTTATGTCGAGATAAAGAAGGTAAAAGATTAGAAATTTATGATCTTGAATTAGAACTTTTTAAATCAAATAAAGATTTGGTTTTAGTAATCTCTAAGCTTAACTTCCCTGATGCACCAATATTATGGTGTGGAGTTAAAACATTATGGATGGATAGCAATAATGGGAAAAAATGCGACTCACCAAAATATAGCGCTAGATTGGAAAATTTAGCAAATAGGATAAAAAGTTTTATTGATTAAAAAAATAAAATTTGAGCTGATTTATAAATCAGTAACAGCCCCTAAACTTGATGAACTTACGATTCTCGAATATTTTGAAAGAATTCCTCTT
The DNA here is from genome assembly GCA_017644325.1 of Prochlorococcus marinus CUG1438. Classification (NCBI taxonomy): domain Bacteria; kingdom Bacillati; phylum Cyanobacteriota; class Cyanophyceae; order Synechococcales; family Prochlorococcaceae; genus Prochlorococcus; species Prochlorococcus marinus. The sequence continues at coordinate 94,403 of JAEPLS010000002.1, forward strand.
TTGTATTTTTGAATAGGTTTTACCCAATCTTTTTTTCTTTTTTCTAATTCTTCGTCAGATAAATGAACTTCAATTAGTTGTTTTACAGCATCTACTGTAATTAAATCTCCTTGTTTTATTAGAGCAATATTTCCTCCTACAGCAGCCTCTGGAGCTATGTGACCCACAACAAGACCATATGTACCACCGCTAAATCTGCCATCGGTAATTAAAGCCACCTTCTCTCCTAGCCCTTGACCAACAATCGCAGATGTTGGTGCTAACATTTCTCTCATGCCTGGACCTCCTACAGGACCTTCGTTTCTAATAACAACAACATCACCAGCTTTTATATCGTTATTTAATATCGATTTTAAACAATCCTCTTCACTTTCAAAAATCTTTGCAGGACCTGTTAATACAGGGTTTTTTACTCCGCTAATTTTGGCTACAGAACCTTCGCTCGCTAAGTTACCTTTTAATATCGCTAGATGTCCTTTTTTATAAAGAGGATCATCTATGTCTCTTATGACATTTTGATTTGTTGGAGGCTTATCTGGAATATTCTGTAAGTATTCTGAGATGGTTTTGCCTTCAATGTTTTTGCAATCGCCATGAATTAATCCTGCATTCAAAAGTATTTTCATTACTTGTGGAATCCCACCTGCCTTATGAAGATCCACAGTCACATATTTACCGCTCGGTTTAAGGTCACAAATAACGGGCACTTTCTGTCTGATTCTCTCAAAATCATTAATGTTGATATCTATTCCTGCAGTATTCGCAATAGCTAAGATGTGCAATACCGCATTTGTTGATCCGCCAATTGCCATAATTACTGATATTGCATTTTCAAATGCTTTCTTTGTCATTAGGTCTAGAGGTCTTATATCTTTTTCTATTGCAGAGACTAATATCTCAGCACTTTTATCTGCACTGAGTTCTTTTTCAAGATCTTCAGCAGCCATAGTGGAACTGTGAGGAAGACTTAACCCTAATACTTCAATAACCGCAGACATTGTATTAGCTGTAAACATTCCTCCACAGCTACCAGCACCAGGAATACAATTTTTCTCAACTTGGATTAGCCTTTCTTCATTAATTTTGCCTGATGTTAATTGTCCAACAGCTTCAAATGCACTAACAACAGTAAGATCTTCTCCATGCAATTTCCCAGGCTTTATTGTCCCTCCATAAATGAAAATTGAAGGAATATTCATTCTCGCAATCGCAATCATGGCACCCGGCATATTTTTATCACATCCACCTATAGCAAGTACTCCATCCATACTCTGAGCGTTGCATGCTGTTTCAATTGAATCAGCAATAACTTCTCTTGAAACTAGGGAATATTTCATGCCCTCTGTTCCCATAGAAATCCCATCACTTACTGTTATAGTCCCAAAAATCTGAGGCATCCCACCTGATCTTTTTATTGACTCTTCAGCTTTTAGAGCTAACTTATTTAAACCCATATTGCATGGTGTTATGGTGCTGTATCCATTTGCAACTCCAATAATAGGTTTATTAAAATCTTCATCATTAAATCCAACAGCTCTTAACATCGATCTGTTGGGGGATCTTTGCACACCTTGGGTTATTGCAGATGATCTTAGTTTATTCATATTATTTGAGAACCTTTTTTATTCTATTGTCCCAACTCTTCAAGTTGCTTCCTGACATCAGCAATTGCAGAATTAAGTTGCTCAACTTTCTTCTCCAAATTCTCTCCTTCAACTTCATTTATATTTTCATTTGAATCAATAGCTTCTGAGCCGTCTTGAATTCTGGAAGAATACATCATTGCTTTTTGTTTTTTTTCCTCCTTTCTTTTGTCTGCTTCGGATATTAACCACCAAGCTAGACCTGCTGCTCCAATAAAAGCACCGCTTATTAATGATAAAAGATTATTTGAAGAGGAATCTCTGTATTCAGACATTGGTAAAATATTTACTCCTATATTCTATATTAGTTCTTATCTTGAAATATAGTACTTAAACGCGATAGAGGATTCCCAATACCCGGTAGTAATTGTTGTGTTTTTTCGTCTTCCTCATCTATGCAAGAAGTGTAAATTACCTGATTAGGGAGTATTTTCGCAATTTCATTTAACCCTTTATTTGAGCAAATAGCAGTTATTAAAAGAATCCTATTTGAATCAACACCTAATTCCTTTAATTTAATTAAAGTTTCTAATGTTGCTGATTTTGTTGTTATTTGTTCTGAATAAAATATAACTCCTTCATTTGATTCAATAGTTTTAGGAAGTTCTCCTAATGAGAGGGTTGAATTAGGAATTACTTCTTTAGATCCAAACCAAAGAGATAACCCTTCGGGCAACATTGCGAGCACTTTTATTGGATAATCATTATTAATAAAAAATCCATCTGCGTCTCCATTATCAGTATTTACTATTTCTTTTTTATATGGGAGCCAATTACGTAATGCTTCATATGTAAGCCATTTCCCTAATTGCTCATATCCTGTTGAGTACAAAATATTTGGAGTATTTTTTTCTCGCAATATTGAAAGCCAATGTTTTATTAATGGATGAGGAGGAACAATAACCTTTAGTGACATTGCCATATATTTTCCTTTAAGATACTCTTACAGACTTTAAATACTTAAGTTCTAAAATACAGTCTTATTATGATTAAATCAATTGTTTTTCCCTCACTAAAGAATGCATTAATTACTTTGTTATTCGTGGGGATTTTATTTTTTAATTCTGTAAATTCTGCATGGGCTAAAAGACCTCCTGAGATTAGAAACCAGCAAGACCTTAATTTAGAGCCAGATATGCATGGTCAAGACTTAAGCGGTAACGAATATGTTAAGTTTGATTTGAATGGGTTTAATTTCAGTCAAAGTAATTTAGAAGGGGCGGTGTTCAATAATAGTAAATTGCATAACTCAAAGTTTACTGGAGCAAATTTAAGAGATGCACTAGCTTATGCAACAGACTTTACAGATGCTGATCTTTCGGATGTTAATTTTACTAATGCTTTATTAATGGAGAGTAATTTTGAAGGTGCAAAAATAGATGGTGCAGATTTTACTGATGCTGTTCTTAGTCGTACACAACAAAAACAATTATGTGAGATTGCTAAGGGCACAAATAGTTCTACAGGAGAGAGTACAGAATATAGCTTAGGTTGTTAATTATCAAAGATGAAAAAAAAAATTCCAGTTATTGTTGTTTCGGGATTTCTTGGTTCAGGTAAAACAACTTTTCTAAGATATCTATTAAAAGAGAGTAATAAAAAATATGGTTTAATAATCAATGAATTTGGGGATGTTGGAATTGACGGTGATTTGATTAAAAGTTGTGATAAATGTGATGAATCTGAAGAAGACTGCGTTATCGAATTAAACAATGGATGTTTATGTTGTACTGTTCAAGATGATTTTGTTCCATCAATAAAAGCTCTCCTAGAATTTAATCCACCTATCGAATCAATAGTTATCGAAACGAGTGGCTTGGCACTACCAATTCCCTTAATTCAAGCACTTAACTGGCCTGAGATTAGGTCTTCCATATATCTTGATGTAGTTGTTGGCATCGTTAATGGAGAATCAATGCTTAATGGTTCACCAATTAATGATTTAAATAAAATAACAAAACAATATAATGATACAGATAGAATTGATCACAACGCCTCTATTGAAGAACTTTTTGAGGAACAACTTGAAGTTTCTGATATCGTTTTAGTCTCTAGATCAGATATCTTAAATGATCATCAGTTTGATTTTGTAAAAAATAAAATCCAGGGAAGTCTAAACTCATCTACACCAGTCCTTAAATCCAAGAATGGCAAAATTGATTTAAATTATATATTTGATTCTAATTTTAAAAAAGAGACTTATAAAGAATTTTTAACTGAAGAACATGACCATAATCATGCAGAGCTTGTATCAGATTCAATTAAATCAAATTATTTCCTTGAAAAAAATGAATTTGAAAAAGAGATGTCAAAAATCTTGGCTGAATTAAACATTCTTCGAATAAAAGGACGTATTTGGATACCAAATAAATCATTGCCTTTACAAATACAAATTGTTGGAAAGAAAATTAATACTTGGTTTGAAGAAGCTCCAGATAATTGTTGGAGACCAAGTGATAATGCTGGGCTTGAATTAGTAATAATTTCCTTTGATGAAAAATCTATAAAAACTTTTAATGAAAAAATTAAAGAGAAATTTAAGATTTTAAGTGAACCAAACATAGCAATTTGACATTATAGTTAGCTGTCGGGATACTAAAACAGTAGACAGCCCAAGATGGAAAATCCAAAAATTGTATTAAAACAAATAATCTCTGACGAAGTTACATCAATTGATAAATTAAAATGTTCAAAATGTGGTGGGGCAGGAAACTTTAAAACTCATCATAATTCAAGAAGAACTTGCTTAGTTTGTTTTGGTAGAGGCTACATAAATATCTAATAACTAGGAGAACCTTAAAGTAAAAATATTTGTTTATTAATCAATAGTACTTTTTATTAAAATTTAAACTAATCTTCTAGTAGAAATTAATTTTTAATTGGACCAATTTGCTGTAAAAGTTTTTGTAAGACTAAGACCCTCAGTTTTAGATCCAGCAGGGGAAGCTACCAAATCTGCCTCTATAAAACTTGGAGCCGAGGGAATAAAATCATTACGCATAGGAAAAATGATTGAGGTAAAAATAGAAGGTAATAGTGAAAACGAGGTAAGAGAAAAAATTGATTTATTGTGTGATAGGTTATTCGCAAACACTGTTATAGAAGATTATGAGTATTCACTAGAAAAATTATAAGATGGATAATTTTACTGTAGGAGTTGTTGTCTTTCCTGGTTCTAATTGTGATCGTGATGTTTCATGGGCATTGGAAGGTTGTTTAGACATAAGAACAAAATACTTGTGGCATGAGTCTTCAGATTTAAGCGATGTAGATGCAATAGTTTTACCTGGAGGATTTAGCTATGGTGATTATTTAAGATGCGGCGCAATTGCAAGATTCTCTCCATTAATAAATGCCTTGGATGAGTTTGTTAAAAGCGGAAAAAGAGTTTTAGGAATTTGTAATGGCTTTCAAATTTTAACAGAATCAGGCTTTTTGCCTGGTGCCCTTACTGCAAATAAAAATCTTAATTTCATCTGTGATGATGTTGAACTTGATATCGTTTCTTCAAAAGGAGGTTGGTTTAATAATGAAGGTGAAAAACAAACTATTAAGTTGCCAATAGCGCATGGGGAAGGAAGATATCATTGTGATTCTGATACTTTAAAAAAACTTTTAGATAATGAATTGATCGCTTTGAGATATAAAAATAATCCTAATGGATCCTCATTCGATATTGCAGGCATAACTAATGAAAAGGGAAATGTTCTAGGTTTAATGCCTCATCCAGAGCGTGCATGTGACGAGACAATTGGTGGGACTGATGGTCTCTTTACATTAAAATCATTAATATTGAAATAAAAAAAGACCCCCAATTTTGGAGGTCTTTTTTATTTAATTTGGGAATAAATTAAACAGTAGCTTTTACTTTTGGATCTAAATCCCCTTTAGCGTAAAGATCAGCAAAGTAATTGGTGCTGTTTTGCTTGATCTTACTTGCTTGACCTTCGCACCAGAACTGCTTGTATCTGTCAAGACAAACTTGCTTCATGTATTTTCTAGCAGGTTTGTTGAAATGTCTTGGATCAAAGTTTGCCTTGTCAGCAAATGCCGCCTCTCTTACCGCGGCAGTGAAAGCAAGTCTGTTATCGGTATCAATGTTGACTTTCCTAACTCCATTTCTTATTCCCTCTTGAATCTCTTCAACAGGAACTCCGTATGTTTGAGGGATTTCACCACCATATTTGTTAATGATATCCAACCATTCCTGAGGCACTGAACTAGAACCATGCATTACAAGATGTGTATTTGGAAGTGCTTTATGGATTTCAGCAATTCTGCTTATTGCAAGAACTTCTCCTGTAGGCTTTCTTGTGAATTTATATGCACCATGACTTGTACCTATAGCGATCGCTAATGCATCAACTTTTGTTTTAGCAACAAAATCTGCTGCTTCTTGAGGATCAGTCAAAAGCATATCTGTAGAAAGTTCACCTTCAAATCCATGACCATCTTCTGCTTCACCTTTCCCTGTTTCTAATGAGCCTAGGCAACCTAATTCTCCTTCAACACTAACTCCAACTGAATGAGCAAAATCTACTACTTTTTTTGTAACTGCAACATTATATTCGTAACTAGCGGGTGTCTTTGCATCTGCCTCTAGAGAACCATCCATCATTACTGATGTGAAACCATTTATTGCTGCTGAATAGCATGTAGACGGCTCATTACCATGGTCTTGGTGCATTACTACTGGAATATTAGGATATGTTTCTGTAGCGGCAAGTATTAGATGACGTAGGAAAATTTCTCCTGCATAATTTCTTGCCCCTCTTGAAGCTTGGAGGATTACAGGACTATCAGTTTCATATGCTGCTTCCATAATTGCTTGAACTTGCTCAAGATTATTAACATTGAAAGCTGGAATACCGTAACCATTCTCAGCAGCGTGATCTAAAAGTAGTCTTAGTGGAACGAGAGCCATAATTAAAATAAGTTAAATGCTATATAAAGCATATGTTTCCGAGAGTTTAGTATAAAGAGGTATCAAATGTCACGTCATTAGATATACAAAATACTAAATTAAAGGAACTAAATTTATGACCCAGAGTATATTTTTAGAATTTTTTTGTTAGTAAGTGTAGCCTGCTACAAACAATTGCTCATCAGATGAAGGTTGAGATCCTCCTACGTAAGCACCTTTTGATGCTTCAGAGTTTGCTTGAGCTCTTGCTATTAATGCTTTTTGACCTCCTTCAACGTCGCTTCCTTTCCAGGCCTTTAAACATGAGTGCTGTAATGCTCTTCCATAGGAGAATGAAACATTCCATAAAGCTTTCCTGTAAAGAGTGTTCATATTATTTAAATAAATAGAAGCAGCTTCTTCGCTTAACCCCCCTGATAAGAAAACTATTCCAGGAACAGATGCAGGAACGCATCTTTCCATAGTTCTGATTGTCATTTCAGCAATTTTCATAGGATCAGCCTTTTTTGGACAATCTGCTCCATTAACCGTCATAGATGGTTTTAATAGAGTTCCTTCTAGAAAAACTCCATTTGCTTGACAGGCAATATAAACCTGCTTTATTACCTCTTCTTGGACTTCAGCAGTTTTTTCAATAGTATGATCGCCGTCCATTAAGATTTCAGGTTCAATAATTGGTACCAAACCAGATTCTTGAACTGATCTTGCATACCTTGCTAATCCCCAAGCATTTTCTTGAATTGATAGTTTTGAAGGACTACCATCATTTGTAATTTGAAGAACTGCTCTCCACTTTGCAAATCTTGCACCTTGTTCATAATATTTTGCCGCTCTTTCAACTAACCCATCTAGGCCAGAGCAAAAAGTTTCTAAATCTCCTCCTCCTGGAAGTGGATTTAGCCCTTTATCGACCTTTATACCTGGAATAATACCTAAATTATTTAGTTTCTCAACCATTGACTCACCATCTTGGTGATTCTGATAAAGAGTTTCCTCGAAGAGGATTGCACCACTTATATATTTGCCAAGACCTTCTGTGGTAAAAAGCATTCCTCTATATGCCTTCCGATTGTCTTCAGTATTCTCAACGCCAATACCAGCAAGTCTTTTACCTATTGTTTTTGTGGATTCATCTACAGCTAATATCCCTTTCCCTTTAGAAGCTAGTAATTGAGCATTTTCTTTAAGCTCATTTTTGTAATAATTTAAAGCCATTCTTTAATAATTTAGTTCTATTGATTTTTCCAGAATATGAAAAAAAAATAAAATTAATCTAATACTTTATCGGGTGATAATTGCTACTTATTAATGTATAGCCTTAAATTTTGATACTTAATCCACTTTTCGAAGATTCTCTTATGGCTTCGCAAACTTTATGACTAGCGAGTCCCTCACATAAGCCTGGGATTACAGGTGTTTTATTCATTATACTCTGAGCCCATAAATTTTGAATTCTCAAAACTGGAGCTATTCTGCCATCAGTCCATGTTTTTTTAAAATTAAAACTTGAATCTGCAGTTAGATTTTGTACTTTATTTTCGTTGTTTGAATATTTCAAATTAAAACCATGTACATAATCTTTTTGGTTTTCGCTTTTAAGAATAAGTGAACCTTCGCTTCCATATATTTCTAAACTAAATCCCCTACCGTTTTTAGAAATCGATGATAAAGATACCTGACATGGAATAAGATTCGAGCTGTAGTTTGATATTTCTATATTGGCTAAACATACATCTTCACTCGTAACATAATTTAAATCAGATGAATTAGGTAAAGGTCTTTTTTTTATTGATGTTGCTAACTTGCCATTCACGTTTATTGCTTCTCCAAAAAACCAATTCAACATATCGAATGCATGAGTACCCAAGGCGCCAATAACTCCTCCACCTTTTTCTTCCAATGAATACCAATTCCAGGATCTTTTGGGATCGGATCTACTGCCCATTAACCAATCTAATTTGACTAAATATATATCTCCTAAGATATTTTCATCAATAAGTTTTTTTGTCTGAAGGAAAAGAGGTACTGCTCTATATTCAAAATCAACACATACGCTTAAATTATTAATCAAAGATATTCTCTGAAGCTCTTCAATTTCTGAGGAGGATATTGAAACGGGTTTTTCTAGGAGCAAATTTTTATTATTCTCGAGAGCTTGTTTTGCTAACTTAAATCTTGATTCAGGAGGGGTGGCAATAATAATTCCATCAATTTTTGGAGATTTAACTAATTCTTCCCAATTATGAAAAAAATCTAAGCCCGTTTCTTTTTCTAATATCGATTTTTGCTTTTTCTCGTAATGATAAATAGCTACAGGAGTTAAGTGATCAGACTGCTTTAATGCCTCTAAATGAACTTTTTTCCCAAACCCAAGACCAGCGATTGCTATTTTTAATTTTTTATTTTTAGTATTCATTCTTATCCATCAATAAACTCTGAACAGCTATTTTCAATAACAACATCTATAAGTTCATCATTATTAGAAGTTTGCCATTTTGAATTGAATTGAGGAATTCCATTAATTGATGTATCTTTGAACTTTTTTTCGTTGCAATTAATTCTCATTACATAAAGTGATAACTCTCCATCATCATCAGAATTAGTGGGATTCTTAAAGAACTTTGTTAATACACTTATTTCACCATTTGGGAGCGGCTTAATACTCCCTTTATCAAGCCATTCTTTCCCATCACTATTCTCTTTAAGGAGAACCCAATCAACATTTCCTAACGCATATGAATAGGAGGCAAAGTTTAAAATAAAGAGTAAAAGGCTTAAAGAAAAATAAAATAAATTAGAAATTATTCTCATTTTATATATTTGCTTCTGCAAGTTCTTTTACTCCATGGATTTTTAAAATTTTAGTCAAAGTAGTCTTGAGATCTTTCCTTTTCACTATTACATCAACAAAACCATGCTCAAGAAGATATTCAGCTGTTTGAAAATTATCGGGTAATTTTTCTCTTAATGTTTGTTCAATAACCCTTCTTCCCGCAAATCCAATAAGTGCTTTAGGTTCCGCCAAAATTAAATCACCTAACATCGCAAAGCTGGCTGTTACACCTCCAGTGGTTGGATGAGTTAATAATGGCATATATAGGAGATTTTTCTCTTTATGTTTTTTTAGTGCTCCAGATATTTTTGCCATTTGCATTAGACTTAACATACCTTCTTGCATTCTTGCCCCACCTGATGCACAAACAATAAGAATTGGGTAATTTTCTAAAGTTGCTCTCTCAATTATCCTTGTAATTTTTTCACCAACTACTGAACCCATAGATCCTCCCATAAATCTAAAATCCATAACAGCTAATGCTAAAGGCATTGAATTTACAGAACAAAAACCTGTTATGACACCATCTCTTAAACCTGTACCTGCTTGACTTTCTTTAATTCGGTCAGCATAAGACCTTCTATCTTTAAAACCTAAAGGATCTGTAGGACTTAGTGAACTATCAAATTCTTTAAATGAATTTTTATCAGCAATTATATTTATCCTTTCATCACTATTAATTCTATTATGGTGACCACAATTACTACAAACATTGAAATTTGAAATTAGGTCTTTTCTATAGGCTACTTGCGAACACTCTGAACATTTAACCCACAAACCATCTCCTTCGTCAGTATCTTGGGATACTTTCCCAACAAATTGATCTTTACGCCTTGCGGCAAACCAGTCGATTAATGACACAACGTTTCCTTTTTTTCTATTTAAATCTAAGTTAGGTACTTTTATCAAGAAAGATATATAAATATTTGAGATTTTCTAAATTAGAAACTCCTCAAAGTTAGAAATATAATTATTTGAGTTAATAATCGAAATTAATTATTATTTATTTTTCTCCTCAATCATTTTATGAATTATTGGAGTAAGAATTAGTTCCATTGCAAAACCCATTTTCCCACCATTTACAACGATACTTGTTGGACTTGACATAAATGAATCGTTAATCATTCCAAGCAAGTATTGAAAATCAATACCCCATTTCTCTCTTGCACCTTTCCTGAAATGTATTATCACAAAGCTCTCATCAGGAGTTGGGATATTTCTGCATATGAAAGGATTTGAAGTGTCAATTGTGGGAATTCTTTGGAAATTAATATCGGTTTTGCTGAATTGTGGGCAGATGTGATTTATATAATCAGGCATTCTTCTCAATATCGTATCCACAATGGTTTCCGCTGAGTAACCTCTCTCTGCGTTATCTCTATGGATTTTTTGAATCCACTCTAAATTTGTTATTGGAACAACGCCAACAAGTAAATCAGCATATGACGCCACATTGTATCCATCACCTTCTACCCCGCCATGCAAACCTTCATAAAAAAGTACATCTGTTCCCTCAGGAATATCTTCCCATGGAGTAAATTGCCCAGGTTCTAGGGATGTCCCAAGTCTTGTATTATGTTCTTCTGCTTCTTCAAGACTATGTAGATAATATCTTTTCTTTCCTCCTCCAGTTTCACCATAGATTTTAAAAAGTTCTTCTAACTTGTCAAAAAGATTAGCTTCTGGACCAAAATGAGAGAAATTTTCACCTTTTGCAAGAGCGTCTGCCATAGCTTTTTTCATAGGCATTCTTTCAAATCTGTGGTAACTATCACCTTCTACAACTGCTGGAACAATATCTTCTCTGGCAAAAATATGCTCAAAGGCTCTTTTTACTGTACTTGTTCCTGCTCCTGAAGATCCTGTTACAGCGACTACTGGATGACGTTTTGACATTTTTTAAAAACAATATCTAATGATTCTGACAGGTCATATGCCAACTTTATGTTTTACTTAAAAATATTTTTTTATTTATTAATTTTTTTTTAAATTTCATCCATTATTTTATCTCCGATTTCACTGCAAGATAAAACTTGAGTAGACCCATCAGCTAAATCTGCTGTTCTAAATCCTTTTGATAAAACCTTATCAATGGCAGTTTCTAAATTTTCCGCAGCTTCTTCTTCATTTAATCCAATTTTTAGCATCATGGAAGCAGATAAAAGCATTGCAATAGGATTAGCTATGTTTTTACCAGCTATATCAGGAGCTGAACCATGAACAGGTTCAAAAACACCTGGCCCATTATTGTTTAAAGAAGCAGATGGAAGCATACCAATAGAACCAGTTAACATTGCGGCTAAATCGCTTAATATATCTCCAAATAAATTACTAGTTAAAATCACATCAAATTGACCAGGATCTCTAACTAATTGCATTGCGGCATTATCAACGTACATATTGCTTAGAGATATATTTTTATCTTTTGAGGTGATATTTAAAACTGTATCTCTCCACAATTGACTAACCTCAAGAACGTTTGATTTATCAACAGAACATATTTTTTTATTTCTTTGGTTAGCAATTTTTATTGCTATTTCAGTTATTCTTTCTATTTCGGTCGAATCATAAACCATCGTATTGAAAGCTTTTGGGATTTTTGTATTTGTTATATGTCCTCTTGGTTTTCCAAAATAAATTCCCCCTATTAATTCTCTTACAACAATAAGATCTACATGCTCAACGATTTCTTTTTTTAATGTACTTGCTCCCAAGAGAGATTTTCTTATTTTAACAGGCCTGATATTTGCGAAAAGGTTTAGGGCAGATCTTAACTTTAGTAACCCACTTTCTGGCCTTAATTCTCTTGCAAGAGAATCATATTTTATATCTCCAACACATGCTAAAAGTACTGCATCACTTTTTTTGCATTGATCTAGTGTTTCTTCTGGAGCAGGAGTACCATATTTTTCATATGCTATCCCTCCAAATAATTTTTCAATAATCTCAATATCGAAATTATGATTTTTTGAAAGCTTTTTTAGAACTTTTTTTGAAACTTCTGAAATCTCTGGTCCAATTCCGTCACCTGACAATAAAACAATCTTATATTTCTTCATTTAAATTTTTGTTTAATAGAACAATAAATTATTGCTTGTCTAATTGTCTAAGTTTTTTTGCTAATTCTGGTAATTTTTTAAAAATACTTGAACTTCTTAGCCATGATTTATTTTCCATCGCGGGGAAACCACTAATCACCTTGCCATCTTCTATGTCACAATGGATTCCGCATTTTGAACTCGCAATGACATTATTACCAACTTTTACCCTATTATTGACTCCTACTTGCCCTGCCAAAATAACACCATCTCCAATATTTGCTCCTCCAGCAATACCAACTTGAGCTGCAAATGCACAATTCTTTCCAATTTTTACGCCATGACCTATTTGTATTAAATTATCCAACTTAGTTCCCTCATCAATAAATGTAAATCCAACTGCGGGTCTATCAATACAACAATTAGTTCCAATTTCTACAAAACTCATTATTTTTACACCACCTTTTTGCGGCATCTTTACCCATTTGCCATTTTCAGGAATAAAACCAAATCCCTCTGATCCAATAACAGAATTTGAATTAATTACACAATTATTTTTTAAAGTGGTATTTTCGTAAATAACACAATTTGGATGAATTATATTATTATTTCCTATTCGAACATTGCCTAAAATTGATGATCCAGGAAGTATATGATTATTATCTCCAATTACAGTATTTTCTCCAATATAGACATTAGGACCAATATGGCAATCTATTCCAATTATTGCTGTTTTATCTATAACTGCTGAAGGATGAATACCTGGTTTGAAATTAATGGTTTTATATAAACAATCCAATACTTCTGCAAATGCAATTCTTGGATTTTTAACGATTATGTTTGATATATTGAGTTTCTTTAGGGCACTAACGATTTCATCGTTGTTAGTGGTTATTATTGCTGATGCTTTAGTTTGATCTAATTTTTCTTTAAGAATATTATTTTCTTCTAAAAAAGATATTTGATGTTTAACTGCAGCATCTAATGAGGCAGCATCATCTATATTTAAATCATCGAAAATATTGGCACTAATAAAATTTGAATTTCCTTTTTTTATTAGATCAACTAAATCACTTAAAAGCATTTTTCAGTTTTAATTTTTTTCTAAGAGAGAGCAAGAACATCTCTATGTACGACAATTATCGAGGAGTTGTTATTTTCTTTATTATTTAAGATACTTCTTAATTTGTCACTACTTATTGATACTAAACCTTTTGCAACTTCTTTATCATTTATATTTACGATTTTAACTGCCTGATTAATCGTAAAGTTTCCTTCTACATTCTTAACACCAACCGCTAAAAGTGAGGCACCTTTTTTTTTAATTGCAAAAGAAGCGCCATCATCTAAAGTAATTTTTCCTACTGTTTGAATTGCATGTGAAAGCCAACTTTTTTTGTTTCCAATAGGTTTTTCTACAGGATAAAATAAAGTTCCAATTTTATTATCATTAAATATTTCAATTAAGTTTTTTTTATTAGTACCATCAACTAGTTGGACTTCGACTCCTCCTTTTGTTGCTATTTCTGCAGAAATTAATTTTGTTGAGATTCCTCCTGTTCCCCATTCATTATTTGAGTTTTGAATATTTTTATCTTTAATTTCCTTTAATTCACTATTATGAACTTCTTTAATAGGATGCGCATCTTTATTATTACGTGGATCTTTTGAATATAGATTTTCAATATCGGTTAATAAAATAAGCTTGTTAGCATTTATAGCTAAGGCAACTAAAGCAGAGAGGGTATCATTATCTCCATATTTAAGCTCTTCATTTGCTACGGTATCATTTTCATTTACTATTGGAATAACATTCAAATCGATTAATCTTTTTAAAGTTTTTGAAGCGTTATTAAAGGATTCTCGTGAATTGAAATCAGCTTTAGTAATTAAAATTTGAGCAATATTAAGACCTAATTTATTAAATACTTTATCGTATAAGGACATTAAATTAACTTGACCTACTGCGGCAGTAGCTTGAAGGGTACTTAAGTCATTTGGTCTTGTTTTAATATTTAACTTTTGGCAACCTAATCCAACGGCTCCACTAGTTACTAAAATTAACTTGTTTCCTTTTGAAAGAAAACTTGTAAATGATCTAGAAAGGTTTTCAATAACTTCTTCTGTAGATATTTCCTCTGTTCCTCTTAAAATACTAGTACCAATTTTTATAACCCAAGTTTTCATTTTATAAAATTAGAAATTATTTTTTCTATTGTCAAAGTTAAATTAAATTTTATAGGCAAGCCATCTCTATTTAATCTCTTAACTAATATTGTTTTTATACCACATCTATTCCCAACAATAATATCTGTAAAAATTCTGTCTCCAATAATGGCTATATTTTTTGGCTCTCTGCCAATTTCTTTGATAGCAGACAAAGTTACTTTTTTTCTAGGTTTTGATGCATTGTATTTATACCTTAAATTTAATTCATTCGCTATTTTTACGATTCTTTTTTTTGATGGATTATTACTTATTAGATATAAGGAGAAAAGTTTTTTAGATTCTATGATCCAATCTTTTACAGCTTTTGGGATCATATTTGATTTTCTATTTACTAGAGTCCCATCCACGTCTAGCAATAAAGAATTAACTCCTTTTTTTTGCAACTCAGATTGAGAAATATTATATATTGGTAAGTTTGAATCCCAATTGACTTTTAGGATAGATCTCATTTATTTTAATAACTACTTTTTTCAAGCTCAGTTTCAATCAAAGGTTGAATTTTGTCGAACTCATCATCTTCAACTAATAAGGCACCTTTGTCTTTTAATCTACCCACAATAAAAAAAGGATCTAGTGGTATGTATAAGCCATATTCTTGGTCAAAAAGATTAAAGTTAACGAGCAATTCATAACTCTCACTATCATCATCGACGTAATCTTCTTCTAATTCATCGTAAATTGATTCTTCAAGTTCTCCTGATACTGTTAGTGTAACTGCTGATCTGATAAGTCTTAAATCATGTTCTTGAAGGACTGCTTCAGCATTTTTTAGTATTTGTTCATTTTTATCTATTTTCTCAATTAGTTCAGGTTCATCTTTTTCATTTATCTTAAAAAGACTTACTGGTGTATCAACTGGCGTTAATAAAGCATATTCTTGGCCTTCAACACTTACTAATTGTTCAAGATAACAAAATAGCTCGTTTCCATTTGAGTCAAATAATAAAAGAGTCTGTGCATCATAATTATCATTTGAATTGGCTTCTTTCATTTAAAAATTATCTATCCTTTTTAATACTAATATTTTATCTGATGTTTACCAGCTATTTCTTCTAATTCAGGACCTTCTTCAATCCATTGTTCAAGTATTATTTTTGCTGAAAAACTATCAATCAATCCGGATTTATCTTTTTTTATTCCAAATCTATCTGAAGATTCCCAAGTTGAACTATGTTCGTTGACGAAAGAAAAAGGCAGTTTTAATTCATTTGAAAGTAATTGGCCGTAATTCTTACAGTCAATAGCTTGGGTGGTCATAAGACCTTTCTCATCAAGAGGAATACCCACAATAAAACCAGTCAAATTTAATTCATCTATATGATTTCTAATAATTTTAATCTCTTGATTATTTTCAACCCTTTTTACCGCTGGAAGTATATTTGTTGTAATGCATAGGGGATCACAATAGGCTAATCCTACTCTTTTGGTGCCAACATCCAAACTCAGAATTGACTTGGGTTTGGGTTTGCAAAATTTCACTTTGTTTTTAATGGAAAAGGGGATGGATATGGATTACCTTGTGGACTTAATTTTTCAAAGATTGATTCCAAAGATTGATTTATTTTATTTACTTGTTTGGCTTCATTTTTAACAATTGTGTTTCTTATAAGAATAATTTCTTGATTTTTTTCTTTGAGATTACATTCTTCGAGAAAAAAATTTAATTGTGAATTCTCTTTATATGTTTTTAAATATGAAACAGGAGATTTTTCAAAAAATCTTTTTATAAATTCTTTTAAAATAGGATTAAATCTCTTATCCCAATATCTGCTTATTGTTAAAGTATAAATTTCTTCGTTTTGATAATTTATATCTTTTAAAATTGTACATAAGATTGAATTTTCATATATTAAGGCACCACTTTTAGAGTTATTTCTTTTAAGGATGTCGTCTTGATCAAAATCTAAAATATTTCTTATTAGAGGAGATTGATTCGATCTTATGAAATTCACTATTTTTAATATATTTTGCTTATTAATCTTATGGAATTCATTAATTAATGCATAGGAATTGGAATTTTGCTTTATATGTTTATTGAGAGCAGAACCATCCCAAAGGATTATCTCACCTAACGGTTGAAAGCCTAATTCTCTTGAGGTTGATATGAGGTCAACATTATTTATATCAGCGTTAATTATCCAACTTGAAGTTTTGATATCTTTTATTGAGATAGATTTTTTTATCAATCCTAAAGTTAATTGTTTATCTGTTAACGAACACTTGCCGTTAATCAATTTGGGCTTAGATATTTTTAAGCAAGTCTCTTTTTTGTTTAAAGGAAAAATATTTAAATAACCAATAATTTCGTTTCCATATATAGCAATTATGCATTTATTTTTATTTTTCTTAAGATTATTTAAAAAAATTTTTAAGTCATCAAAGGTATTTATAATTGCCATCTTTAAAAACCAATTATTCAATTCCTTATTTTTAATATCTATTAAAAGGTTTAAGTGCCTTATGTGGAGTTCTTCAAAAGTTACTTCCATTCCTTTTTTAGATTGAAAAGAATAAGAGATATCTTTTTTCATTTACTTTTTTTCTCTTATTAATACTATAGGGGTTTTTTCATCTCCATTGCCAGCAGGATTAGAGATTAAGTTTTTTTTGAGTATTTTATTTACTGTTTTATTTGAACTAGCTAAGACTTTCACACCACCAAGATCATTAACATCGACTACAGCAACATCTATATTCAGATATTTCGAGACCTCCTTACAAAATAAATCCGCATTTAGAGGACCCATAACTATACTTTTGTCGTAAGGTGTAACTGTACCGCTTATATCATCAATGAGAGAAGATTCTGAACCAGTTAACCTATAAAACATACCCTTAATACCAACTAATTTGAAGAGAAATCCAACTAATAGCGCAAATGTTATTCTTGTGACTCCGATTCTATTTATTAATAATTGCATGCCGCAAGCTGTTGCAAGACTGCTTGTAGGGTGAAAAAAGTAACATAAAGCTTTCGTAAATAAACTATATTTTAAATTTTGAGGGGAAATATATCTATTTTGCATAATCGCTAGAGGACTCTCACCGATAGTTAAAATATCATTTTCTTCTACAATTCCTTTACAATATTTAATCACAGTATTTACTGGGTTATCAAAGCAACCAAGTAAATCAGTTTTAATAGCAAAAGCCTCATATTTATCATTTAAAGGAATTTCAAAAACTTCTTTCGGTCTTTGCTTTTGACCATCTAAATTAATTAACAAACAATCCTTATTATTTGAAATACCAAAATGTCCATAGTTCTCCCAAAATACTTTTAACCATAGATATTTTATTTTGTTTCTGAAATTATTATTGCTAAATTTATATATGATTCTTACAAATAATTCTGAATTTGACTTGATAATTGTGGTTGGCCAATAATTATTTAGATTCTGTATTTTATTATTATTTTGTATATAAATATCTTCTTGATAGTCTAAATTCTGGCAATATTCGTTATCTTTACTTTTGAAAAAATCTAATTCAAAATTTATATTTGATACCATCGTCTCTTTGGTTTTACTTGTATTTATTATTTTTAAATCAATAATTAATTCATTTAAACCATCCTTTTTTTTGATTTTGTAATTTATGGGTACGAGATTTAACTTTGATTTCGGTGATTTTTTAATATATAAATCTGAAAGAATTAAAATAATTAAAAGAACTAAGAGGATATTTATTAGTATCATTTTTTTTTTACTTAATTATCTTTTGATCTTTTTTTTCAGAAATGATACTGTTGTATTCATTAAAACTTTCTATAGAAAATTCCGTTTCATTTATATCAATTCCTTTTAATTCTCCTATAACTTTGTTTAATTCATCGATATTAATCATTCCATTTTGATCATATTTAACTTCACCATCACTGTTTATAATAATTGTTTGTGGAATTAAACCGTTCCAATAATAAATAGGTTCATTTCTCAGTTCAGACTTTTCTTTATCCTGTAATTCATCAGTAGTTAGAGCAATGATATCAATATTATTTCTCCATATCAAATCTAAACCAGATATTATCGGAGCCATAGCTTTACTATCTGAACTGTCGTCAAGATAAAAAAATAAAACTGCGACTCTTTTATTCTTTAATGATTCCTGAAGAGTTGTCTGGGGAGGAACTATAGCCCCATTACCTGCGTATATGGGAAAGATGTTTCCATCGTAACTATTAGTATCTCTGGAGGCATTTACTTTGTATGGACTTAAAAAAATTAATGCTATTAGAACCCATTGAATTATTTTCATTAAAGTTTAAAAACTTACTTTGAACTTGATCTTCCTAATCCTTGAAGGATTCCTTTGCCCACTAAACCGATAGCTTTGCCAACGACCCTTGTAAGGAAAGTTACGAAAAGATTACCAATGTATTTTACCGCAACTTCTATCTGAGGTGCTAAGGCATCTCTTATCTCAACTAACAATGTAACTTGTTTTTGTAGCCATTCTAGATTCTCTAATTCTTTCTCCCTATTTTCATTTTTAAAGTAACGGGTAAATTTTTTATCGATAATATCAATATATTCTCTTTTACTCTCATACAAGTAGATGGGCATATAAATATAGTCATGCCATCGATTATAGTTATTAATATTATTTCTAAATCTTTCAAAATTTCTTGTCGATTGTAATTCGGGATTTATAAGTACAGTTCTTAATTCAGGCCAAGAAGAACAAATATTAAAGATTTCAGAAGCTAATAAATTACAGTTCCTTATTGTCCAATTTGAAATTATATTTTCAAGGATCAAAAACGATTCTGTTTCATATAGAGGGAGTAATTTCCCATCATAGTCAAGAGCTTCATTTTTAATAATTGGCTCAATAAACATTATTGATTCATGCGATTCTCTATCTATCTCTTCGCAACTTACTTCACTATAAATAAAATCATTTATTGAAATAGATTCACTTCCTTTTTTTAAACGAAAATAGCTGTCTGTGATATTTGAAATTGTATTAACTTTAAGTTCTTTTATAAGAGAATTTAAATCATCTTTAAAATCTTTCTCCTTATAGTTTTCCATAATATTTTTTACTAAATTATCTAACTCATTTAACATTCTGCAAATTAGTCGTGAAATAAATTCTTTCTTTATCCCAGAGAGAATTATTGATGAATTATTAAATTCAACTTGTAAGTTAGTTGAGCCATACCTTTCTTTTAATCTATCTAAAATTAAATTCCATATTTCTGCATTGTTTTTATCTTTAATGAATACAGTATTCTTATTTTCAAGATTAATATTAGTTTCAGTATAAACTGCCTCTGTATAAAGCTCTAATGAATTACCCCATAAGAAAATTAGAAATGATTTTGCAGTAATAAGTTCTCTTAATCTTCCTTTTAATATGAATTTATAAAATTCTGGTGTTGAATCAGAGTTAACATATTTAAATATATAATTGATTTCAGAATCTATTTGTTTAAGGCCTGAAGTTAGAATTTTTTGACTAAAAGAGAGAGGCTTATCTTTGTTTAATTGTACTCTTGAATTATTTTCAATATCAAATACCCTTCCTCCATTTAAAATGGTATCAATAGATTTAAGAACTTTTTCTGCACAGGGATTTAAGAGAAAACCTTCAGTATTTAATGATGGAGGGGTATTTGCTTCATAAACAAGTTCGCCAGAGAGAATTATAAGAAACTTTGAATCATCATATCTTTCTCTTAATTTTAATAATTCTAACCTTACAAGATCTTCTGATTGGAAATTAAGAACATTCCATATAACTAAATCCGGAGTTTTATCACCTGTCCCATTATTAAAATTAATGTCTAAATTTTGGTCTAGTGATGTTAACTTAAGCGATAAAGATTCTGCTATTAAGCTTGGTGCAATAATTAATATCGATTTTTTTGAAATTAATTCCAAGACTAGATTTCTTATCTCTTATACAAAATTAACTAACAATTACTGCAAATACCAGCCTTAAATAAATTTTTATTATTTTTATGCGTAAAAATTGTTGTTTAAATCAAAGTCAGTAAGTCTCTCTGATGACAAAACATTATTTGCTTCGGATATTGTAAATTTATTTTCATATAGAGCTTTACCTACGATTACTCCAAAGAGTCCAGAATTCTCAAATTTAACTAAGGATAATAAATCAGAAATCGAGCCAACTCCTCCTGATGCAATTACTGGAATATCTGTAATTTCAAGTATGCTTTTTATGAATTCTTCATTTGTTCCTTTTAACGTTCCATCTGTATTTATATCCGTAACAATAAAACTAGCTATTTTAAATGATGAAAACTCCTTTACTACATCTGTGGCTAAAATATCAGATTGCTCAAGCCATCCCCTTGTACTAACTTTTCCATCTTTTGCATCTATGCCAACAATTATCCTTCCTGGAAATTTATTTGATAAGTCTTTAACTAATTCTTTATTTTCTATTACAGAGGTCCCCATGATAACTTTCTTAATACCATAAGAAAATAATTGTTCTATCCTTTCTTGAGACCTTATCCCACCTCCTATTTGAATAGGTATATTAACTGTTTCTGCAATCTTTTTTATTGATTTATCGTTTGTTGGCGATCCAGTTTTTGCAGCATCCAAATCAACTATATGTATATATTTTGCTCCTTCGTCTTCCCAAAATTTAGCCTGTTTATGAGGCTCTTTTGTGAAGTATTTTTTTTTATTAAAGTCGCCCTTAAAAAGCCTTACACATTTACCGTTCATTAAATCAATTGCTGGTATTAGTTCCATAGCATCATCCTTTTCATTAATTACTTCTTAGTAGTACTATTCAATATGTAATTCTATTTAAGATTACTACTTCAATTAAATATTTTTTTTGAATATGAAAATTCTTGTAATGGGTGGAACTAGATTTGTTGGCAAGTCTTTGGTGGGAAAGTTATTAAATCTAAATCATCAAATTGATATTTTTACAAGAGGCAATAAAAGTAATCCTGATAAAACAAATTTAATAAAGGGTGATAGGAATTGTCCAGAAGATATCCTCAAATTAAGAAATGTAAAGTATGACGTTGTCTATGATATTTCTGGACGTGAGTTAGAACAGACAAAACTTCTTATAGAAAATATAGACAACTCTTTTCAGAGATATATATATGTTAGCTCTGCAGGTGTTTATAAAGATAATTGCGAACTGCCACTATCTGAACAGGATCCAATTGATCCAAATAGTCGGCATAAAGGAAAATTTGAGACAGAAAATTGGTTGATAAATCAGAAGATACCTTTTACAAGTTTTAGACCTACATACATTTATGGTCCAGGAAATTACAATAAGATTGAAAATTGGTTTTTTGAGAGATTATTTACCAATAAATCCATCCCAATGCCAGGTGACGGTTCTTTAATTACTCAGTTAGGCCATGTTTCTGATCTGACTGATGTAATGATTAGGTGCATAAATTTTGAAAATTCCAAAAATAATATTTACAACTGTTCAGGTGAAAAAGGAGTTACGATTAAGGGATTAATTTATTTTTGTGCAGAAGTTCTTGGATTAAATCAAAATGAGATTTCTTTAAGAACATTCGATCATCAAAAATTAGATCCAAAATCTCGAAAGGGATTTCCAATTAGATTAAATCATTATCAGACTGAAATCTCTAAAATTAAACGTGATTTAGAGTGGGTACCAACTTTTGATTTACTTAATGGTTTAAAGGATAGTTTTATCAATGATTTTAACTATAAAAAGAATGAGGGATTTGACGAAAATTCAGATGAGATTCTTTTTAATTCTTAAATAACGCAATAAAGTCACCAAAGTCAGGTAGAAACCTAACCAATAAAAAATTAAAGCTAAATTATTTAATAAGCTTAATTTTAATGGTGTAAAGAAGGTCATAACTGAAATAAAAAAGAAGAACGTTTTAAATTTGCCTAGCTTAGATGCTGGTAAACCGTCTTTTGTTGAGTTCCTCAAGCTAGAGATAATTAATTCTCTAAATAAAATTAATGACAAAGACCAGAAAGGTATTAAATTATTTTTACAAAGGAAGATCAAAGGAATTAAATAAAATACTTTATCGCTTAAAGGATCAAGGACAGCTCCTAACCTGGTTTTAAGATTAAATTTTCTTGCAATTAATCCGTCAAAATAGTCAGTTAAACCTCCAATTATAATCAATATAAAAACATAAAAAGGTTTGTTAATTTCTAAAAAGAGTATTAATGGAAATACAAGTAAAAGGCGAGATATTGATAATAAATTGGGAATATTCACTGCCAAATTTTTAAGATTTTTTCTAAATAGCAAATTAGTTTGTGTATATAAAAAATATATTACACTCTCAACAAGCTTAAATTTTCAGTAAGAGGTTTAATTGATTTTTTAATAGTAGATTCTAAAATCAAATCTAAAACTGAATCCTTAAGATTATAAACTCAACTTTTCTTTATGATTGATGATGTTTTATATTACAAAATTATTCCTTATATCTAATGCAGCCTCATAGCCTAAAGCTATCTCCAGAATCTGATTTGATAAATTCAATTAAAGAATATTCTTTATCGAATAATTTATACGGGTATGTTTCTGGAGTGGTTGGTAATCTAAGAACAGTTTGTATTCAATGCCCGGGAAATCAAGAGATAAATAAATTCGAAGGGAATTTAGAGATAGTTTCTTTAAACGGTCATTTTAATAAAGGAGATGTTCATTTGCATTTGAGTTTTGCAGATGAGGGATGTAATGTCTTTGGCGGGCATCTTGAGGAGGGTTGTATTGTAAAAAAAGGTACTGATATATTATTACTTTCTTTTGAACAAAAAATTATTAATATCTCAAGTAATGGTTTTTTAAAAAATAAATCA
The DNA here is from genome assembly GCA_017644325.1 of Prochlorococcus marinus CUG1438. NCBI lineage: Bacteria > Bacillati > Cyanobacteriota > Cyanophyceae > Synechococcales > Prochlorococcaceae > Prochlorococcus > Prochlorococcus marinus. The sequence continues at coordinate 117,889 of JAEPLS010000002.1, forward strand.
CGTGTAAAAGCATATATTTTAAAGGATTGTCCTTGGTCTAAAAGAGCAATTAGGTTGCTCAATTCCTTATCTATCCCATATGAAGTTACTTTAATAGACAATGATGAGAGCTTTCAAAAAATAAAGGCTCAAAGTAGCCATAATACTTTCCCTCAAATATTTTTGGATGATAAATTTTTTGGAGGATATGATGAACTTTCAGAACAATCAAAATTCGATAACTTAAGTTCATTTAAGTAATCTAAATTTTTTAACTGTCACGATTAGTAAGTTTTTCAGCAACTAATTCTTCCTCTAACTGCTTTATTAACCTTGATACAAGACTTTGAAATTCTGGTTGACAGCCTTTAAATGCAGCTTTATGTCTTATTGGCTCATTTCTAGTTCTTAAATCTGTAAGCATTAACTGTAATGCGTCGATCTTGGGAGTTATTTTCATAGTTTTATAATATATACTTACATCTTTTAAATCATTTGCATAGCTTTTTTAAAAGATATCTTTTTATTTTCGAGAGAACTTGTTACTTCTATTATTTTATTTATGGATTCTTTGTTTCTTAAAGAATCTATACAACATTGTGCTACTAATCTTCTTGGGATTGATCCACTAATTTGAGTATCCTCCCTTGAATAATTTATTTTTTCTGATTTAATATCTTCATTTTCTTTTAATCCTCCGGGTCTAATAATAGTCCATTCGAAATTCGAATTTCTTAGAAAGTTTTCACCTATTTTCTTCCAAATAAGAATTAAACCAAACAAGTTTAATGGGTGAAATAACTTTCCAGTACAAAGAGAACTAACTAAAATAACTCTATTAATGCCAACTCTTTTGCAACTTTCCAATTGCTTGTATACCCCTAAGGCATCAACCTTTGCAGGACCGGTTAAATCTAATGATGCTCTAGCACCAGTAGCAATTACCAATGCATCAATACCTTTAAACGCTTTATCAAGTTCTTTTTTATTATCTAGTGAAACTCTAATTGTTTCCAAACTCTCTAGACCTTCTGAAACTTTTGAATTCTTTCTAATAATTTGTCTAACTTTATATCCTTTCTTAACGGCCTCTTCGGTAATTCTATAACCTGTTTTTCCAGATGCACCAGTAATTGCTATTTTCATGATTTAAAAACTAATTAAGTAATTATATTAATTTCTTAGGGTTTTTTACATATGAATTTCTTTTTTCTTTTTGGGTAAAGAGTACGACATAAATAACATTTTGTTCCATCACAACCTCTTGCTGTGCAGTATTCTCTGCCATAAAAGATTATTTGCAAATGTAACTTATTCCAATCATTAACAGGAAATATGTTTTTTAAGTCTTTTTCTGTTTGGACTACGCTATCTCCATTTGATAAACCCCATCTTTGTGACAACCTGTGTATGTGAGTATCGACTGGGAATGAGGGAATTTTAAAAACTTGAGACATTACAACTGATGCTGTTTTATGACCTACCCCTGGAAGTGATTCAAGCTTCTCAAAAGAATCTGGGACTATACCATTATGATTTTCAATCAATAGTTTAGATAAGTTATAGATGTTCTTTGATTTTTGATTAGATAGACCTAAAAATTTTATGTATTCGTAAATACCATTAATACCTAGCTGCATCATCTTCTCTGGATTATCTGCAACCTTAAATAAACTTTTTGTTAATTCATTAACTTTCTTATCTGTTGATTGTGCACTTAAAACAACGGCGACTAGAAGTGTATATGCATTTGTATGATCAAGGGGAATGGGAGGCGATGGATATAGCTTATTTAGTTCCTTGCCTATTATTAATGCTCTTTCAGACTTTCTCATTAAATTTGAAAATTAAATGGTGTATAAAATTATACATGGGATATTTTAGGTGAATATTTTCTGCTAACTTAATATATTTAAATAAGAAGAACTTAGTGAAAAATGATGCGTTAATAATTGATGATCTGCATCATAAATATGATAAGCGAGAATGTTCAAATTGGATATTAACCGAAATTAACCTGAAAATTGAAAATGGTGAATTTTTAGGTTTGCTTGGTCCCTCTGGTTGCGGAAAAACAACTCTTTTAAGATTAATCGCAGGCTTCGAATACCCCTCTAAAGGAAGGATTTCTTTAAATGATGAAGAAATTTCAAGTGAAAAAAAAATTCTTAGTCCTGAGAAAAGAAATATTGGTATGGTTTTTCAAGACTATGCACTTTTTCCTCACTTAACTGTTTTGGAGAATGTAATGTTTGGTTTGAAAAACAAAAAAGATAGATCTAGAGTTGATTATTTACTAAATGTTGTTGGTCTTGATAGTTTAGTTGGAAGGTACCCGCACGAATTGTCTGGAGGCCAAAAGCAAAGACTTGCAATTGCGAGAGCTCTCGCTCCAGGTACAAATTTTATTTTATTAGATGAACCTTTTTGTAGTCTTGACATGCATGTCAAACTAAAATTGAGAAGTGAGCTCCCAAATATTCTAAAAGGTTGTAATGCAAGCGGATTAATGGTTACTCATGATCCGGAGGAAGCAATGTCAATTTGCGATAAAGTGGCTGTTATGAATGAGGGTAAAATACATCAAATTGATACACCAATTAACCTTCTAAAAAATCCCAAGACCTTATTTGTGAGTAGTTTTATTTTGGGCAATAATATTATTAATCTCAAAAAAAATGGTAATTCATATATTTCTTGTTTAGGTGAAATAAATAGTTCAGAGTATTTGAAAAATACAAGTATCAAAAGTATGTCAATTGCGCCTAAATTTATTTCAATTAAAAGATCAGAATCTGGTGAAGCGATTGTTATATCTAAAGAGTTTCTTGGCGAATTTCTTATATATAAAGTAACTATTAATGGAAACATATTAAGGGTTAGAACTGATATTAATACTCTCCTTAATAATGGTGATAAATGTTCTCTTTCTATTAATAAAAATAGTTATTATTTTTTATATCCTGGAGGATATAAGGTATATAAATAGATTTTTTTATAGGCAATTACACTTGCCCCCCTTCCAATTAGAGCATTTTTTCTTTTTACATTTCTTTTTTTTATTTTTATAAATTTTATTAGTTAATATCAGTTCAGAAAAACTGTACTCTAAATTCATTTATAGTATTGCGATTGATTTTCATTATCATATTATTTAATTTAATTTAAAGGATTAATTAATTACTAATTTATACAAAATGTTGTATTATTTAATTAGTTTCTTATTGAGCAATGAAAGAAAATAATCTAAAAGTAAAGAAATTAATTAATTTTGGTCCATCTGGAAGAGCTGTAGCACAACCAATTGACAAAAGTTTATTGGATAATATTTTTGAACATTTAACAATGGAAAGATATGCCAATGTTCAATATTTTTCTATATATCTCTGGTTTCAAGAACGTGATTTAAATGGATTTGCTTCTTATTTTCTAAGTGAATCACAAGGTGAAATGGAACATGCTCAGAAATTTGCTGATTACTTAATCGCAAGAGGACAAAGAGTAAAATTAGATGAAATCCCTGCGCCAGTTCAATCATGGGATTCCATTGAGGATTTGATTTCCTATTCTTTCAACATGGAAGCTGATTTAACTTCATCCCTGCAACAACTTTATTCTATTTCAGAAAGAATTTCAGATACAAGAACCAACGTATTTTTAGATCCAATCATTGAGGCTCAAACAAAATCAGAGGATGAATTCGCAAACATACTTGGCAAAGTAAAGTTTGCTTCTAATCAACCTTCTGCAATCTTATTGATAGATAGTGATTTAAAGAAAAAATAGATTACTTTCAAATTTATTTTCATTCAAAGTTCTTTTAGTTTTTTCGATAAGTAACTTAGAAAAGTTGATTTTCTCAGTATTATTTTTATTTAAAAGTTCAGCTATTTTATAAATCTCATTAACTCTTTTAAAAATATTTTTGTTTTCAGAAAATAACCTTCCCTTCAATGCTTTATTTTCTGTAGTTTTGTAGGATTGCTTGATGTTTCTGAGTCTATTAGATAGAACATCAACTTCCATTAACAAGTTGTTGGTAAATGATTGTGATTCCTTCATATTTTTAAAGCGGCGAAGTTTCAATAAAAGAAGGAGCAACACTGACTGTTTGGGTTCCAATAGGAGCTATTAATAACTCAGATGATCTTAATTTAGAAATTAATCTTGTTGATGTTACTCTTGTAGAACCGATTAATTCACCAATCCTTTCATGAGTTAACCTAAAAGGTAACTCACACCATTGACCACATCTTCTTCCTAGACGATTTACTAGTATTGAAAATAAAGCTTGTAACCGCTGTTCTGCATTTCCTAAGTGTCTTATCCTAAGGAGTTGCAAAGTCCATTCATTTACTGCATCGAAACCAATATTCTCATCAATATTTACATTGCTGTGAAACGACAAATCCGTTAGAGCTTCAACACAGACACCTTCGCTACATAGAAGATCAGTTCTTAATTGGTCACCTGCTTGTAAAAATGCAAGTGTCATTCCCTCAGTTTCTTCACAAGGGCAATAAACTCTAGCAATTCCACTTTCAACTTCTAGGCATGTACCTTTTGGTCGTGATGAAGGGTCTATCAGAACGGACTGTCCAGTTATAATTCTTACTGTTTTAGAAGGAGATTCTCCATAACTATGGAAATTCATTACTGCACTCTTGATAATGAGAATTATTATCAATTATGCACTAAAAAAACTCTTATTGCAATAGATTCTCATTATCATATGGTTTTTGATGTTTTTCTTTACATAGTAATTAGCAATATAATTTAAATAGAATTCAAGATTATTATTTTGATAAACGTAAATAGAGTTTGTTTTAATTGCGGAAGTTCTTCATTCGTTTCAGATCGATCTTTAGGAGGTAAGATTGTATGCTCTAAATGCGGTTCTTCTTCATTTAAAAATAAATCCTCTTCATTTTTAAAAAGTAAAAAATTAGTATTTCTTGCTATTGCGATAGCTATTTTAATAATTGTTATTTAGATAATCTGTTTATATTCCAAATTCCATTCTTTTTTGTAACCTCTACTTGTATACCATATAACTTATTAAGATTTTCACTATTTATAACCTTATTTTGATGTCCATCAGCGATTATTTTGCCATCTTTTAGCATAATGACCCGGTCATATATTTGTGTAATCGTTGAAATATCATGAGTAACGCATAAAATTTTAGTATTTAATTTTGATAATTCATTAACCTTATCAACTACAAAAAATTTTGATTTATAATCTAAATTTGCAATTGGTTCATCTAGAATTAAGATTTCAGGTTTTTTGATTAATGCCCTTGCAATGAGTGAAATTTGTTTTTCTCCATCTGATAAATAGGAAAAATTCTTTTCAGATAAATTAGATATATTCATTTTCTTCATAATTTTATCCACCTTATAAGAATCTCTTTCAGATTTATTTTGTACATAACAATACCTTCCATAAAGTCCACTTAAAATCAAATCAAAAACTAGTAAATTTGGATTTATTCTATTTTTTATATCATTATTTACGGTACTTATTCTTTTTCTTATTTCCCATAAATTTATAAGTTCTTTGTTAAATATTTTCAGTTTCGATTCATTAGCTACTACTGGGTATATGTTTCTATTAATCATTTCAATTAAGGATGATTTCCCTGAACCATTTGGTCCAATTAATATCACATTTTCTGAATACGCTATACGTAAATTTAAATCTTTTATTACTCTAGAGCCATTTTTAAAACAATTTATATTTTTTGCGTCAAACCAAAATTTATTCAACACTAAAACTTATTACTCCAAAATATAATCAATTGAATTGAGCTTAAGATAAATATAAATAGATAGAGCCAATTCAGCCATGAAGGTCTATTTGCTTTCTTCATAAATTATATTATTAACATAAAAAATATAAGCGGAGCAGCAAATCTTACAAATGTTTTCCTAATAATATCTAAATTATTTGCAATTTCTAACTTCTTTATTTCAGGAGGGTATTTCAATATCACTTTGTCATATACATCAAGATTTTGGATTTTGTAGATATTTTTCCATGGTTCATCTTTATCTTCAGACTTCTTGTACCATTTCCAAAAATAATTTATTATCCTATCCTCTCCCAATAATTTTATTTCATCCTTACTTATAAATCCCATATCGTGATTATATGTTTGTGTTTTTAAAATCATATAATCCTCATCGAATATCTTATAAAAAATTTTTCTTTGAGTCTCTTTAAATAATAAGAGGTTATTAAGCAGTTTATTTTGTAGAAATTTTCTATAGTGTCTGACTATTACTCTTGCTTTGTTCTTTCCTAGAGGAATATGATCTAAAACTTGTAAATATCTTGATGAGGAAGGATCGCCTTTGTAAATTAATATTCTTCCTGGAGGTATATACTTTATCCGTATAAATTCTTTTTTAGGGTCATTCTTGTAATAATAAATACTTTCAATGTATTTAGGATTAATATTGATTGTCTGGTTAAAACTAACTAGTACGTTTTTATTAACATCTTTGTCAGGGATTGTATCGCCATGAACCCAAAATATATGAAGGATATCCAGGTGATTTTCAATAATCCTTGACCAATCACATTTGAAGTCAACTAATACCTCTTCAAATACATAATCCTTATGTGAAAACCCATTTTCATATAATTCGTAGTTACTTATAGGTGTGTCTTCTCTAATATTATTTAAATCAGTCTCAGATTCTTTAGAAAAATGTACAAAAATATATCCATTTTTTTCTGTAGTTTTGTATTGAGATAAATGAATTCTTTTGGCGTAGTTATCGTAGTTATTATCAACTATATGGCGACATGTTATCCTGTCGAGATTTTGGCAACTTCCCCCAGATGAGAACTTAGCTCCATGATATGGGCAGGTTATTACTCCATCTGATAATGTCCCTCCAAAAAAGGAGGCCCCTCTATGCGGGCAGATATTTTTTATGCACCTAACGTTTTTATTTTCATCTCTATAAAGAACAAGAGGTTCATCATAGAGCGAAAAATAATATAACTTATTTTTTTTTAGTTCTTTCGAGGGACAAATTGCATACCAACCAAATAATCCTATATTTAATTCTTTTTGATCTTCTCTAATATCGAACGAGTCAATTTTTACTACCGTTCCTTTTTTAAATGGCTTAAGAACGGTATTAAAGTCTTTTGATTTAAAAAAATTAATTTGTCTGTTTTCCATAAATTAATTTCTTTTTTAAAATGACTGTTTATCTTTCGGAACTATAACCCAAGTAAATAATCAATTTCTTATAAAAAGAAAATTCTCTATTATTTGTAGCAATAATTATGTAGTTATTGAAAAATATTGACCCTCAGTCGTTCCTATGTATCTTTATTTCATGATTTTTGTATCTTTTGCGATTCTTTCAAATTTTTTATGTAATCAATAGCATCATCAATATTTCTGTGAAAATTGCATTGTCCCAGATAACATCCTATAAATCTTAAGAATTTTCTCTTACCACCACTAATCTCATATCTATGTATTGTTCCGCCATCTATAGGCGCATAAATAAGTTCTGGTAGTGCCATATTTTTGTATTAAATCCTTAATTTAACAATAATTCATGTTGAAATACATTTCCATAGCTCAATACATATATTTAATAATTAATTTACTTATTTTTGGAGAATTATTTATTGAATAATCAAGTATTATTTGCTATCTATTAAATATTCATACTGATTTTTTATTATGCCAAAAGCATTTAGGAGGTTTTTTAAAAAACTACCAAAAAAAATTCAAACTATAAAATATTCATTTAGAGAGTTTTTATCTTCCAAAATATGAAAAAAAACTTTTGTGGTTAATAAATTTTTAATAAATCATAGCCTGCAGAGTTAAATTCTAATCTATATTAAATCTGCAATTTATGAAATATTATGATTAAAAGAGTTTTTTCGATATTAATTTTAACTTTTCTTCTCCTATTTAGTAGTCCGGTTTACTCATTAGATAATTCTTCTACAACTCTTGAAAAGTATACAAAAAAGATTTCTAATAAGTTCACTAAAACTTACTGCAACACTACCAAATTCGGTATTTCTTATGAAGGAGCTTTGGCTTTTGCTACCGGAGAGACTAATAAGGAATTTAAAAATAATAAACTCAATAAGTTTATAGATTATTCTCTTCTAAAAAATTTAATAGTTAATGATTTAGAAAATAGTTGCCAGGTTTATGATTTTGCTACTAGTAATTTAGACAATCTGAAATTTAGCTAGTAAATGTAAATTGTAAAAGTTTATTTTTTACCTATCCAATCATTGGGTTTCTCCATCATCCATTCGAAAACCCCTTTAGCATCTAGGTTTTTAGATGCATAAACAAACAAAATTGGAAATATTAAAATTACTGAGCCAATAACTGTTAACTCTATTTTACCGATCCCCATTTCAGTTACTGTTAAGGCAAAATAATTAATCATTATCTTTATTGAATTTAAATTTATTTCTTTAACAATGTATAAAAATTTTTTAATTCTTTCACTTTTTTATAAAATTCTTAATTTTTTATAATGAAAAAAGTTTGTATAAAGTACCTATTTTATTGATGCAGACTTTTTAATAATTTAATTAATATGCTTCTATATTGATGTTTATGAATCATGAAATTATTATTTTCACACCTATATTTGCTGTATTTATTGGATTTATAATTTTTACGATTTTAAAAAAAAGAAAGAGATCTGCTAAAAGTATTTATAAATTAATAGATGATTTAGAAAAAAAATACATATATTAATATCTTTTGTAAGATAAAAGGTTAATCAAATTCTATACCAACTTCTTCTTTTAAATCTCTATCTAAATCTGGAAGATGAGGTTCAACCCAATGATCTTTGTTGTCAATACCAGCTGCATTTACATAATTCATAATATGTTGATCTACTTGCTTGTAAAGATCATGCAAATTTAAATCCATACGAATATCATGTGCAATTTCAGAGACTTGTTTTTCTGTTAGACAATGATCTGGATGTAGTAAATCACAACATGGAATCCTCTTCTCAATTAATTCATTGAGATTGATTTTTATTTCGTAATCTTGATGGACAGTCATTGATTTTTTAAAATTTATTTTTATTCTAATTATGTTTAAGGTTTTGTATATATTTAGTCAAGAAACAAAGTTCTTAAATACCTAAGCAGTAATTTTAAATAAATAGATCTTCCAAATCTTTATACAATTCATCTTTCTCTTTTTGGTTTTCTTTAGTGTCATTGTGGTCTATTGAAATTTCTTTTTTTGTATTGTAGAAAAGATATCCAAGAGCACCTAAAAGTAAAGTTGTTGGTAAAATCATTCGAATTTAATTGACTTATAATGAATATAGTGCAACACTTATAACAGTCAAGTGCTGAACTTTATTAAATTTTTAAATGCCTACCAAGAAAAAAAGAGTTGGTTTTATTCCTAGAGAAGATGTTATGAGAATAATTGATAAATTGAGCAAAGAGAACAATTTAAGTAATTCAAAAATAATAAGTATTCTAGTAGAGGAAGCACTTTCTATAAGAGGTATATTTAATAAAAAAAATGGAAATGTTATTCAACCAAATAAGCTAAATAATAATGTCTCAGATGACTTTTCCAGTAGTTCTGGTGACTTTATAGATAGTTCAATACTTTCAATTGATACTAAATTTAGCAATCATATTAATCCTAGTAATTCAAACCATTCAAATGAGGATGCTTTTGACTTGCAAACTTATAAAAAGTTTTTATCATTTCTTAAATTTCAGGAAATGATGGATAAATATAATGCTTAGTAAGTGTTGCTAAGTACTGCACTGTGCGTTAAATTAAATTTGTAATTATATGTGATTTGCATATTTGAAATAATTTATAGCCATTTCAAAAACCTAAATTCAATTTATCAATTAAATATTTATTGTTATGAATTCATCTCTCCCAGTTTTATCTGTAAATCTTCTCCCTCCAGATAAGTTATACTGTAATTTTAGTTATTGGAGTTCTTTGTTCTCTCAGGATATGCAAATTTTATGGGATAGAGCGCATGGAGTCCCTTTAGAAAAACTGCCAAAAGGGGTTTCTGATATGATTTTTCCGTATTTATTACTTGCACTTTCAGATTATAGGACTTCTCAAGCTAATAAAATGAATGGAATAGGATTAGATAATCTATTAAGTCTTTGGTTTGATAAGTACTTATTAAATAAAAATGGTTACTTCGAACTAATTAAAAAATAAATTTTCAAAATGAGCTCTATTAATATCAAATTTGATTTCTACAAATATTTATTGCAGCTATAAACTTTTTAACTGATACTTTTCTAATTGGCACATCTATTGTTTTGCTATAAATAAATTAAATGTTTTGATGAAAATTTCTTGAAATTTCTTTTTGGCAAATATGTGTATTGTCGTTTTGATAATGCTAATCAGGAGAGATATAAAATTAAGAAAAGCAAGATAAATGAAATTTAATTCAAAAACCCTAAGCTTGATATTAAATATATTATTTTGCTTATTAATATTTATAATTTAAATTTTTTAATTATTTATTTATTATTTAATTATTTATTTATTAATTTTCTTAAATTTCAAAAAAATAAAAATCATATTTGGTTGACTTTTATTGTTAATGCGATGATAATGACGAAAATAATTTATGAATTGTGAATCCTCTTTCAGACAATTTTGATGATTTTGTTGATGATCTACTTTCATCCGATGTTAATTTGTTAAAAGGGGAACTTGATTTTCTTCTTATGCAACATTTATTTAATTCTATTGATTTGAAGCTTATAAATAAAAGTGAAACTAAAGATGACGAATCAATGGCTGCTTAACTTTTATGAAATTTTTTTATGAAAAGTTTTGGGTTCCAGTTTTTGGTTATATTTTATCTAAATTTGTTTTTTTAATAGAAGGTAAAAAGCAAGACTCTAAAAATAAAAAAAAATAGATTAATTAAATTTTTTCTTAATAAAGTATTTTTAAATACATAATTTAAGTGAATATATTTTGATAACAACAAAAGTAGTGCTTTAAATCTAATACCATATGCATGGTTGAGATATAAAGAAATTGCTTTCTAGCAAATTAAAATGAACCCAAATAATATGTTGAAGCCGTATACAGTGCATTATCGTGATTTTCAAAATATAAGATTAGAAAATTGTTTTTACGCTTCTGACGCTTACGAGGCTAGAACACTAGCAATGGAATTTAATAAATATATAAATGAACATCCAAACAGTATTGACCTAATAAGATGCGAAAAATGAAAAAAGTTTTTATTAATCTAGAATAATTTACTTAAACACTTAAGAACTTATCTATAACAGCTTGACTCAACTCACTAGTATTTCCGCTAGCAACAATACCTCCGCGTTGCATCGCATAATATCTATTGGCTTGTCTTACAAAATGCAAGTGTTGCTCCACTAATAAAACACCAATTCCTGTATCTCTAATTATCTGATTGATTGCATTTTCTATGTCTAAAACTATATTTGGCTGAATACCTTCTGTTGGTTCGTCAAGTAATAATAGTTTAGGTTTGCCCAGCAATGCTCTTGCAATAGCTAGTTGCTGTTGTTGTCCACCGCTGAGATCTCCTCCTTTCCTTTGTAGAAAATCTTTTAGGATTGGGAATAGATCATAAATAAATGGATCTATTTTCTTGTTCTTAGATAATCCACCTGGCAACGACTCCATTCCTAACATAAGATTTTCTTCAACTGATAGATATGGAATAATTTCTCGACCTTGAGGAACGTAAGCCATTCCTTTCCTCGCCCTCTGATGAGGTGCTTTTCTATTGATATTTTCGCCAATCAAATAAATATCGCCTTTTTTTTGTCTTAACAAACCAATAAGTGATTTCAATAAAGTTGTCTTGCCAACTCCATTTCTTCCAATCAAACAAACCATTTCTCCTGATTGGACATTTAAATCTACATCTCTGAGGATATGACTTTCGCCATAATATGTATTCAATGATTTTATTTCAAGTAAGTTCTTCATAACTAATCCTCTGGCCTTCCTAGATAAACATCAATAACTTTTTGATTCTTTTGTATAGTTTCCATAGTTCCCTCGCATAATACTGTGCCTTGATTTAATACTGAAACATTACTATCAAGTCTTCTTATAAATTCCATATCGTGATCTATTACCACTACAGTATTTTCTCCTGATAGTGATTTTAATAAATCAGCTGTAAGATCAGTTTCTTCATCAGTTAAACCAGCAACAGGTTCATCAACTAACATTAAATCTGGCTTCTGTCCCACTAACATGGCTATCTCGAGCCATTGTTTTTGGCCATGTGATAAAGAACCAGCTTTAGAATCAACTTTTTGAGCTAAATTGACAATTTTCGTAAGACGTTCAATTTCATAAAGTTGCTCATCCTTAATACTTTTTTTTATAAGGTTTAAGGGACTTTTAGGGGTTGACACTGATATTTCAAGATTTTCTTTTACAGTTAGATTTTCAAAGATTCTTGGACTTTGGAACTTTCTTCCCACTCCAAGACGAGCAATCTTATGCTCCTTTCTACCTACTAATGATTTTCCTTTGAAAATTACTTCACCTTTTGTTGGCTTAACCTTTCCAGTTATTACATCAAGAAATGTTGTTTTACCTGCCCCGTTGGGTCCTATTACAGCTCTTAATTCTCCTTTCTTTAAATTTAAATTAAGTTTGTTGAGAGCTAAAAAACCCTCGAAACTAACAGTAATATCTATTAAATTTAAAAGATCTTTATTAATCATTATTCCCCTCCTTATTGTTAACTTCTAAGCTTGGATAGGTTTCAATCTTTCTTTTCAAACCAAATCTTTGAAGAAGATTCCTAGGCCCATCTCCTTGAATCCATCCTAAAACTCCCTCTGGCAGAGCTGTTACAACTAAGATAAATAATCCTCCTTGGATAAACATCCAGCTAGCAGGTAAAGCTTCACTTACTAGACTTTTTGCATAGTTTATTAAAACTGCTCCTAGTATCGCTCCCAATAAAGTTCCTCTACCTCCAACAGCAACCCATATAACCATTTCTATAGAAAATGGAACTGTCATAAATTGAGGCGATACTATTCCAGACTGAACAGTATATAAAGCTCCTGAAACTCCAGCGAGACCTCCAGCAATTGAAAATATTATCGTCTTGAAAATAACTGGGTTATATCCTGTAAACCTAACTCTTGGTTCATCATCTCGTATTCCTATAAGAATATTTCCAAATCTTCCTTTAACTACCCACTTTGCAAAAAACCACGCAACTATTACTAAAATGGCAGTTATCCAAAAGAATATTCTTTGCATGGACTCAGAACCTACCATTTGACCAAATAGTTGTGTTACATCAGTTTTTAATCCATTTGTTCCATTTATAAGTTTCTGTTGTCCATTAAAGAAGTTGAAGAATACGAGCAGAGAAGCTTGAGTAAGTATAGAAAAATAAACCCCTTTTATTCTATTCCTGAAAACAAGAAAACCAATTAAACCCGCAACCAATGCTGGTATTATCCAGATAGCGAATAAGGTGAAAATTGGCGATCTAAACGGTTCCCAGAAAAAAGGCAATTTTTCAACACCATATAAAGCAAAAAATTCAGGAATATTATTTGGGAATTCAGAAGAGCTTGTAATTTGCAAATACATTGCTGCACAATATCCACCTAATGCAAAAAATATACCTTGTCCAAGACTTAGTAAACCTGTATATCCCCAGATAAGATCTACACCAAGAGCGACTATGGACAGAGATAAGTATCTACCAAGAAGATTTAGTCTAAATACAGGTAGTAAGGTTGGTGCTGCAATAATAAGAGCTATTAATATTATCCAGAATGATAATACTATTCTTTTATCAAATTTAAATTTACTCAGAGACATTAGTTTTCCACCATCCTGCCTTTTTGAGGAAATAAACCTGTAGGTTTAAATTGCAAGAATATAACTATTAATGCAAATATCATTACTCTAGCCATACTAGTTGTCGCAAAAAAGTTGATTGTATTTGAGAGTGGTAAAGGCATATCTGGCCATATTGATAAGAGCCTTCCAGCTCCAATTAAATCCGTCATTATTCCTATTCCAAAGGAAGCAAGTACTGTACCTAACAAATTTCCTACTCCCCCAAGAACTACAACCATAAAACAACCCACTATGTAATTTCCGCCAACATTTGGTCCTACAGAACCTAATAGTGATACTGCTACTCCAGCAACTCCTGCTAAGCCAGATCCTATTCCGAAGGTAATTATATCAACTTTTTCAGTAGATATACCAAGGCAGTCACTCATTTGTCGGTTCTGAGTAACTGCTCTAATACGCATCCCCCAAGCACTTTGGTTTAGAAATAATGTTATTGCTATTACAGAGATAAGTGTAATTACAATTATCATTAATCTTGTTTTAGGAAATGCAGTTCCTAAGATTTCTACTTGACCTCTCATCCATGAGGGAGCTGTAACGTCAACATTACGAGCACTCGCCCTACTTAGTTTGCTTACAGTGGATGAAATAACGCTACCTGTTAGAACCCCAGTTAAAGCAGACAATATCCAAGAACTAAATTTAAAGTATTTGAAATTTATTGATTCTTTTATTTTTGGAGGAAACGTTGTTGGTAAAATTAAACCAATTAAAAGACTTATAACTAGTCCGGTCCCAAATGCCAAAGGTACACTTCTGACAAATTGTTGAAGAATTAGGCTAACGCCCCAAGTTGCGAGAAGAGTTTCTAGTGGACTTCCATAAAGCTTCCTTATTATAGTTTTTTCCAAGAGAATGCCTACTACCCCACTAACAATAAATGCAAGGAAAATTGAAACTATTATGTATGAATTGTAGAAGGGTTTTAATATTGGTAATTTGAAAATTAATTGTGTTACGTATGTTGTGTAAGCCCCAAGCATCATAAGTTCTCCATGGGCAAGATTAATAACACCCATCAGACCAAAAACAATCGCAAGACCTAATGCAGCAACAAGTAGTACAGATCCGATCGCAACACCATTAAAAAGACAGTCGAGAAGTAACTCCAATTTGAAAAAGAAAATATTTTTTATATAAAATAAAAGGAGGTGTTAACCTCCTTTTATTTTGAAGCATAGGTTTTAATTAAATTAAAGCTTATACTTTTCTCCTTTTGAAGGATCTGTCCAATCGCATGCAAATCCTTTTGAACTTGGATGCTTTTGGTTCCATGCTTGAGGAAGAACAACTCCTGTCTCTTCAAGAATTGTAAAGCCACCCTCTGCATTAATCTCTCCAATTCTTACTGTTTGAGACAAGTGATGGTTAGGCATAACTTCAACTGGACCTTGTGGGGCATCAAATTTTTGACCAACTAAGGCTTCCCTTACCGCGTTGTCGTCGAAAGTTCCTGCATCTTCAACTGCTTGTTTCCATAAGTAAACCATGTTATAAGCAGATTCTTGAGGATCAGCTACAACACGATCTGAACCCCATCTTTTCTTGAAACTTTTAGCAAATTTCTTAGATGCAGGCGTATCAATTGACATCATGTAGTTCCAAGCTCCGTAGTGACCTTCAAGGAACTCAGGGCCAATTGTACTAATCTCTTCTTCAGCAATCGAATAGTTCATTACATAGTAGCCATTCGAAGGAGTGATACCTGCGTCTTGAATCTGTTTGAAGAATGCAACGTTTTGGTCACCATTAAGTGTATTAATGATAATTCCACCTTCAGGAAGCGCCTTTTTGATTTTTGAGATAATTGGAGCAACTTCGGTATTTCCTAATGGAAGATAATCTTCGCCAACTACTTTACCTCCTAACTGTTTGACCTGTGCTTTTGTGATTGTGTTTGAAGTTCTCGGGAATACATAATCAGAACCTACAAGGAAGAAATCTCCACCAGCCGCGGGTGAACGCTTATACATAAAATCTGTAGCTGGTTCTGATTGTTGGTTTGGTGTAGCTCCTGTGTAGAAAATGTTGTTAGAACATTCTTGTGCTTCATATTGAATTGGGTAGTAAAGGAAAGCATCCTTAGATTCGTAGACTGGTAGCATTGCCTTTCTACTTGCAGATGTCCAACCACCAAATACAACAGGAACTTCGTCTTGGTCTATAAGTTTTTTGGATTTCTCAGCAAAAGTAGGCCAATCAGAAGCACCATCTTCAACTATGTATTCTATTTTGTAGCTTTTGCCGCCAACTTTTACACCACCAGCAGCATTTATCTCTTCAATAGCCATTTTTTCTGTATCAACAAGTGTTGATTCAGAAATCGCCATTGTTCCAGATAAAGAATGTAAAATACCAACGGTAACGGTGTCATCGAAACTTCCGGAGGTTCCACCTCCTCCACATGAAGTAGCTGTAACAGCAAGTGAGGCAGTAGCTAATCCTGCCAAAATACGCCTTGAAATTCTCATGAATTAGGATAAATTAGGTAATTGACCCTCGTACGGGGGATAAAGTAAAAGTTATTAACGAGTGAGGATTCGTTTTGTATCAGTCGTAACTTTTTGTTGAATCCAATATATAACAAATAATTATTTTTCTAGTTTCGATTGTTGGGTATATGTGATTCTAAAAAATAAGTTATTTCTTCAACACCTTTGCCACAACTAAGGTTGGTAAAAAACCAAGGTTTCCCTTTTCTCATTAATTCCGTATCACTTTTCATAATATTTAAATCTGCACCAACCATATCTGCTAAGTCAATTTTGTTTATTAGTAATAAATCTGACCTTGTTATCCCTGGTCCCCCTTTTCTAGGGATTTTGTCTCCAGCAGATACATCAATCACATATATTGATAAATCTACAAGTTCTGGACTAAAGCTAGATGCTAAATTGTCACCTCCACTTTCTACAAAAACAAAATCTAAAGGGTTATATTTATTTTCTAAATCTAAAACTGCATTTTTATTTAAGGAACAATCCTCTCTTATCGCTGTATGGGGACAACCACCTGTTTCCACTCCAATAATCCTTCCTTCCTCTAAAACTTTTTTATTTATTAGAAAGTTAGCATCTTCTTTGGTGTAGATATCATTGGTGACAACAGCTATCTCATAATTATTTTTCAGGCTTAAGCATAGAGTCTCTACTAATGCAGTTTTTCCTGAACCTACAGGTCCAGCAACTCCTACTCTCAATTTGCTGCTCATAAATTAATTTCTAAAAAGTTTTGTATAAAGATCATTATGATTTTGTTGTGCCATAGCTAAACCTACATTGCCAAAATAGATGTCATCAATTTCTTTGTCCATAATTTCTTTAGAAACTTTTGAAATTATTGCTAATAAATCTCTCTGAATTATTTGTGCTTTTGTTGAACCAATAGGAATAATCCTTAAGGCTGCACTAAGTTGGTTTGCACTCCACGCATAGAAAAAATTCTCAACCATTTCCAATTTCGTAATTTCAAAACAATAACAAGCCCAACTCCACGCCAAAGGCCAGGAGTTTTTATTATTTTTTTTATATAGATATTCATATCCAAATTCTTTGATTAAAAAAAAGAGAGATTTTGCCATTTGAGTTTGTTGTTCTCTAATTTCGACCGAGTCTTTTGATGATAGGATCCATTTATCCAAACTCAATAGCTTATGCAAATTACTTTTTAAATTTTTGCCTTTGTTTAACTCATTAAAAATTTCAAAAAAATCTAATAACATTTTTGCATCTAGTCTAATCTGACCAAATTTTAGTTCACTTATGATTAATTCATTTACCGAATTTGAGTCTTTCAAATCTTTATTATTTAGGTAACTTTCCAATCCCTCTGAATAACAAAATCCTCCAACTGGTAAGTTAGGGCTTATTAATAAATATTTTAATAAATGACTTTTACTCATGACTATGGGCACCTCTTTCCGGAAAAAATTTTTTCTGGATATTTACTATATCAACATTAAAATTTTTAAGCATACTTTCAATTACGTAATCATCTTTTGTTAGAAGTATATCTTCTTCAATTTCTACTTCTACATGCCTATTTCCTAAATGATAAGCAGTTTTAATAAGTTCAATTTTAGAGTTGGAACTTATTTCAATTAAATTTTCTGATTTGGCAATTATCTCTACATAATAATTTGACAAATTAGTTGAAAGAATATCTCCATCATTTAATTTGCCTTCTCTAGGTAGTTGTAAAATTATTTCTTGATCACAATCAGTTAATCTTTTTCCACGTAAGATTCTTCTTTCATCTGAACTTAGGGTAAGTTTTAAAAATGAACCTAGTCGAGGTTTTTTCTTGATCCAATCAGTTACAACTATTTGTTTATTCATTCTCATAATCAAAATTCTTGGTTACTTTAATTTAGTAATTAAAGAAAACAATTTATGATTAAAACTTCTTGGGAAGGTAATTGTTTCTTAAATTTTTTTAATAATAAAGCAAGTTTAGGAAATGTTGATAAAACAATCTTTAAATCTAAATCAACTTCTCCTTACAAGTTATTAAAGTCTACTCATGATCAGGAGGGCAGATGTATTTTACCTGTTTTACATACCGCAGGAGGATTAGTTGGAGGCGATTTACTTGAGTTTGAGGTAAATCTTGAAAAAAACTCTAAGGTATTGTTGACTACTTCTTCAGCTCAGAAAGTATATGGATCAGTTGGAATATCTAAAATCAATCCAAAAGGAACTTTTTCGAAGCAAAAAAATCTCATAAATATTCTTGATAATTCTCATTTGGAATATCTCCCTCAAGAAACAATTATCTTTGCAAATGGTTTATATGAGCAAAAGTTTAATGTATCTATTTCAGAAACTTCAAGTTTTTTATTTACTGATTTAATAAGACTAGGAAGATCTTCTTCCGGAGAATCTATTGAGAATGGAGTTTTTAGGTCTAAATTAGAAATTATGAGAAATAATGATTTATATGATGATTGGGAATATGTTGATCAAATTGAATTATCCAAAACAAGTTATATATCCAAGTCAGGAATGGATTACATGCCCGTTTTCGGATCTTTAATTTGGATTTGCGAAAAAGATTTTTCTAAGTCAAAAATAACTAATCTTGTGGGAAATATAAAAAAGATTTTTAAAGAAACTGATAATAATTTATCTATTGGACTCCTTGAAAATGGTATCTCTGTAAGATTCCTTGGGAGTTCTTCTCAAGAAGCTAGGAAATGTTTTTTTTGTATTTGGAAACAAATTAGGTCTGTTAGTGGATTTTGTGAGCCAAAATATCAAGGTGTATGGCCTTTACAAGATTCTATGAATTATTAATTATGTTCAGAAAGAACCTTTTTTAAGAATTTATAGACTAATTTTTTATTATGCATCTTTCACCTCAAGAAAAGGATAAATTATTGATTTTTTCTGCAGCGCTCTTAGCTGAAAGAAGACTTAGTCGAGGTCTTAAGCTTAATTATCCTGAAACAATTGCTTTTTTGAGTTTACAAGTTCTTGAAGGAGCTCGTGATGGGAAAAGTGTTAGTCAATTAATGTCAGAGGGAACTACCTGGCTTTCAAAATCACAAGTTATGGAGGGCATTCCTGAAATGGTTGATGAAGTTCAAATAGAAGCTGTTTTCCCCGACGGGACAAAGTTAGTTACTATTCACAATCCGATTAACTAGTTATGAGTAATTTAATTCCTGGCGAAATAATTCCTGAACAAGGTGAAATCGAGTTAAATCTTGGTAAGGAAGTTAAAACAGTAAAAGTTTCTAATTCTGGAGATAGACCTGTACAAATTGGATCTCATTATCATTTTTATGAAGCTAATAAGGCTTTAATTTTTGATCGTGAAATAACACTTGGTATGCGTCTTGACATTCCTGCAGGAACAGCAATTAGATTTGAACCCGGAGATACAACTGATGTCAAATTAATTCCTTATTCAGGTTTAAGAATTGCACATGGTTTCAATTCATTGGTTAACGGTCCACTAGATACTTAAAATTATGTCCTATAAAATTTACAGAAATACTTATGCGCAAACTTACGGACCCACTACAGGAGACAGAGTAAGACTTGCTGATACCGAACTTTTTATAGAAGTAGAAAAGGATTTAACTACATACGGAGATGAAGTTAAATTTGGTGGAGGTAAAGTTATTCGAGATGGTATGGGACAGTCTCAAGTAAGAAGATCTGATGGAGCTGTAGATACCGTAATAACAAATGCTTTGATCGTAGATTGGTGGGGAATAATTAAGGCGGATGTGGGTATAAAAGATGGAATGATTTTTGAAATTGGAAAGGCTGGTAATCCTGATATCCAGGATAATGTCGATATTGTTATTGGTGCATCAACAGAAGTAATAGCTGGAGAAGGCCATATTCTCACTGCAGGTTCAATAGACACCCACATTCACTTTATATGTCCCCAACAAATTGAGACAGCATTAGCCTCAGGAATTACAACCATGTTGGGAGGAGGAACTGGTCCTGCAACTGGCACAAATGCCACTACTTGTACTCCGGGTTCTTTTCATATTTCAAGAATGCTTCAATCTGCAGAAGCATTTCCCATGAATTTAGGATTTTTTGGCAAAGGAAACTCAACAAACGAGAGCAATCTTATTGATCAGGTTGAAGCTGGTGCATGTGGATTGAAGCTCCATGAGGATTGGGGAACAACTCCCTCTACAATAAATTCATGTCTTAATGTTGCAGATAAGTTTGACGTACAAGTATGTATTCATACTGATACTTTGAATGAGGCAGGCTTTGTTGAAGATACCATTAACGCTATTGCAGGAAGAACTATTCATACTTTTCATACCGAAGGAGCAGGAGGTGGTCATGCGCCAGATATCATAAAAATTTGTGGAGAAAAAAATGTTCTTCCAAGTAGTACTAATCCAACAAGACCCTACACGCGAAACACATTAGAAGAACATCTTGACATGTTAATGGTTTGTCATCATTTAGATTCAAAAATTCCAGAAGATATTGCATTTGCTGAATCAAGGATCAGAAGAGAAACTATTGCTGCGGAGGATATATTGCATGATATAGGTGCCTTTTCAATTATTGCTAGTGATTCGCAAGCTATGGGAAGAGTTGGTGAAGTAATTACAAGAACTTTTCAAACCGCGCATAAAATGAAAGTCCAAAGGGGGCCGCTATCGCAGGATTCAGATAGAAACGATAATTTCAGAGTAAAGAGATACATTTCTAAAGTCACAATTAATCCTGCAATAGCTCATGGTATTAATAAACATGTTGGGTCCATAGAAAAGGGAAAAATTGCTGATTTGGTGTTATGGAAACCTTCCTTTTTTGCGGTAAAGCCTGAAATAGTTGTTAAAGGAGGATCTATAGTTTGGGCACAAATGGGTGATGCAAATGCTTCTATCCCTACTCCAGGTCCTGTACATGGTCGTCCTATGTTTGCAAGTTTCGGCCAATCTCTAATTAAGAGTTCCTTAACCTTTTTAAGTAATAATTCAATTGATCAAAATATTCCAAAGAAATTAGGCTTACAGAAAAAATGTATTGCCGTAGAAAATACTAGAAATATCAATAAATCCGACTTAAAACTTAATAGTAAACTACCAAATATTTCAGTTGATCCTCAAACTTATGAAGTTTTTTCTGATGGGGAACTTCTTACGTGTGAACCTCTTGATGAAGTCCCAATGGCTCAAAGGTACTTTTTACTTTAGAAGTTTTTAATTAATTCTTTTTCAGTTGCCTTTATATCTTGTGACCCAGCAATTGCTAGATCTTCTTGCAGTTTGTTCTCACAAGATAGAACTCTTGACCAACTTGGTAACTGCTGTGTCGTAGGGTAAGCCAAGTAATCTTCTGTAGCTGGTCTCAATAGTTTTGCAAATTTTTGTACTGATAGCTCTTCTTCATGCCTATCGTATGGAAGTTGATTAACTGCTGAATCTAACCCAAATTGTTTTACTCTATCTTCTCCAACTCTTTTATAAAGAACTTCCAAGGTAGCTAGTTGAGTACTTGTCAAGGTCTCTGCTTGATGCTCCATGAGACCTCTTAAAACACTTGAAAGTATTTCTGTACACATTTTTTGCAATCCCTCTTTAGATGAATCACCAATATTCTTATGTTTATGATCAAACAAACCTAGGTCAACTTGGGCTATTTTGGAGGTTCTTACGTTTCTATAAACCTCTGATAATAAACCTATCTCTAAACCCCAGTCACAAGGAATTCGTAAATTCATAGCAAGATCTTTGGTGAAAGCAAATTCACCTGCTAATGGATATCTAAATGATTGAAGATATTGTAAAAAAGGACCCTTCCCTACTAACTGCTCAAGACTAGCCAATAAGGGTCCCACAAATAATCTCGTTGCTCTTCCTTGCAATTGATTGGTCTCTAAGGATAATCTGCTGTAAAAAGCCTTTACATATGATATTCCATATGATTCATCTAGAAGTGGAAGTATCATTCTTGAAGGATACAAAGGACTAAAAGTTCTTATGTCAGCATCAAAAAGAGCAACAACTTCTGATTTTCTTGTAGCAACTCCTATGCCTTGCCACACAGCCCATCCTTTTCCTGGAGTTCCTAAAAGTTCTAACCCATTTTTTTCTTGGCTTTTTAATAGTTCTATTACAGAGGGAGAATTAGTCCATTGCACGTGAACTGGAAATGGCATTGAGTCAAAAAATGATTTTGCCGCTTTAACTTGTTCAACAGTTTTTGCAGAGAGAGCAATAACTAATTCATTTAAGCCTGAAAGATCTTTTAAAACTTCTCTTATATCTTTTAATGCTGGACGCTCAAATTCTTCATATAAGCAAGGTATCAAAATGCTAGTTGATCTTTTTTTAAGACTTTTGTTTAATTCTTTAAGTAAATTTCTTGTAACTCCATATTCATGTATTGTTGTGATTAACCCTTGTTGAAAGTCCATTTTCTAATTGATGTGCAGAATAGTATTAATACTTCGTTGATTTTTTCAAAGTGAAGCAAATTGATTCAGAGAAAAAATTAAATAGATTAAAAATTGATAAATTGTTAAAAACAATTTATTCAAATAATACTACAGAAGAAATTAATTTTATTTCAAATCAATTATTACAGATTTTAGAAGATTTCTCAGAGAAATCTGCTTATGAAGAAATAAGAGATAAGGAAAGGTGGAATGAATCACATTCGGTTTTGATAACTTATGCAGATAGTATATATAAAAGTGGCAAGGCAACATTAATAACTCTAAGTGAGTTGTTAAGTAAACATTTTGGCAGTCTTTCTAAAGTTTTACATATTCTTCCTTTTTTGAAATCTACAAGCGATGGAGGTTTTGCAGTCTCAAGTTATGATTCCTTAGAAGAAAAGTTTGGTGGTTGGGATGATCTCAAAAGAATTTCAAAAAATCATGATTTGATGGCTGATTTAGTACTAAACCATGTCTCATCATCTCACCCATGGGTTCAACAATTTATTAAATCCCAAGAACCTGGTATATCAAATGTTTTTTCACCGAAAGAAAATCTTGACTGGTCAAATGTTGTTAGACCAAGGAGTTCCTCCTTGTTTTCTCAAATAAATACTGAAGATGGTCCTAAACAAGTTTGGACAACTTTTGGACCAGATCAAATTGATTTGAATTGGCATAATCCAAAAATGACACTTGAGTTCTTAAATTTAATTATTACTTATTTATCTAATGGAATTAAATGGTTCAGACTTGATGCTGTAGGTTTTATTTGGAAGGAGTCAGGTACAACGTGCTTGCATTTACCAAAAGCACATTCAATTGTGAAACTCTTAAGAGTTCTTTTGAATAATCTTCTTGATGAGGGAGTTTTAATAACTGAAACTAATGTTCCTCAGAAGGAAAATTTATCTTATCTGATTCCTGATGATGAAGCACATATGGCGTACAATTTCCCATTACCTCCTCTTGTCCTAGAAGCAATCATTACATCAAGAGCTGATATTCTAAACTCATGGATTTTTGATTGGCCACAATTACCTGATGATACTACTCTTTTTAATTTTACTGCATCGCACGATGGAGTTGGATTGAGAGCTCTTGAGGGTTTAATGAACGAGGAGAGAATAAAAGATTTATTGATAAATTGTGAGAAAAGAGGTGGTTTAGTAAGTCATAGACGTTTATCAAATGGAGATGATAAACCTTACGAATTGAATATTAGTTGGTGGAGTGCAATGGAAGACTCTAGTAGAGATTCAAAAAGATTTCAATATGAGAGATTTATTTTGAGTCAATTATTAGTAATGGCTTTGAAAGGTGTTCCTGCCTTTTATTTACCAGCATTACTAGCTTCAGAAAATGATATCAAAAGTTTTTCTATGACGGGTCAAAGAAGAGACCTAAATAGAGAAAAATTTAAATCAGAAAATCTTTTAGCCGTTTTAAATAATCCTGAATCTAATGCTAATAAAAACTTAAAATATCTTCGTAATGCAATGGATGTAAGATCAGAATTAAAGCAATTTCACCCTTGTTCGGAAATGAAATGTTTGTCTAAAGGTAGAAGTGATATTGTTGTAATCAAAAGAGGTAGTGGTCCTGAGTCTGTTTATGCAATTCATAATATGACTGAAAATAAAATTAATTATCAATTAAATGATAATGATCTACCAAGAATAAATGATAATGATTTTAATACCCAAGATTTTTTAACATCAAATAAATACAATTACAAAAATATTAGTCTTGATCCTTTTCAAGTAATTTGGCTTAGTGCTTTATAAAAATGATAGAAAATTCTAATCTTTGGGTTGTGACTGATGTTGATGGGACTCTAATGGATCATTCCTATGACTTAACACCTGCTAGAGAAACCATAAAAAAACTACAAAAACTATCTATACCCGTAATTCTTTGTACAAGCAAAACCGCTTCTGAAGTAAAAGTTATTAGAAAGGAACTAGAATTGACGGATCCTTATATCGTTGAGAATGGTGCAGCAATATATGGCGAATCTCTTGAGAAGGTAAAAGGGGAAATTATTCTTGGAATTAAATACGAATTGCTTGAAGAAATCCTGAATCTAATTTCTAAGGAAATTAATTATAAACTTATTCCTCTTAATAATCTCAATGATAAGGAGGCAACTGAGCTTACAGGTTTAAAAGGTAATTCATTGAATTTAATGCGAGATAGACATTGGAGTATGCCTTTTTTAAATCCGCCAAATTTATTAGATGAAAAAATTAATATTTGTTGTAAAAAATTTAAAGTAAATATTTTTAAGGGAAATAGGATGAGTCATTTATTATCTACAAATTCAGATAAAGGTAAAGCAATAAATGCTCTTAAAAAAATATCAAAGACTCAAAATATTCAAATTGTAGGATTGGGAGATTCTCCAAATGATTTGCCTCTACTTTTAAACTCTGATATTAAGATTGTTATACCTGGTATAAAAGGACCTAACTTAAACTTATTGGAACAATTAGAGAATCTTGATTTTACTGTAGCAACTGAACCTAACGGATATGGATGGAAAAGAGAGATCAATAAATTACTAAATAATCTAAAACTTACTTAAAATTGTGAAAGATCTTGATATTAATTTTCCTCTTGATAAATTTGAGAAATTAATTATTGATATTGGATGGGAATCCCTGGATGATTGGTTCAATTTTTGGATTAATCAAAAAAATATTTTTTCAATTGATCAATATAGGAATAAAAAATTTAACGATGATTGGATTTGGGGTTTAGCTTTACCACTTTTTTCTCAAGCATATCAATTTTATAACAATTTTTCTGATCGAAAAATAATTGGCATTTCAGCATTACCTGGAACCGGTAAAACAACATTAGGTAAATGGCTTGAGGCAATATCGTTAAAATTAAATTTCAAAATTGCAGTTATTTCAATTGACGATTTTTATCTCCCTTCAGATCAAATGAAATTAGCAATTAAAGATAACCCTTGGAACGTCTCAAGAGGTTTTCCTGGAAGTCACTCAGTAAAATTAATGCATGAAAAGTTATTAAATTGGAAAAAAAATGGAGAATTAAATGTACCTGTTTTTGATAAATCATTAAGAAATGGCCTAGGAGACAGATCACATTGGAGATCAGATAATCCTGATTTATTAATTATAGAGGGATGGTTCTTGGGCATAGAACCCTTATCTGGCGATGTTAATTATCAATTTATAAATTCTGATGAATTAAGTCTTTGTGAATCTTCTTATAGATTTAAAATTCAAAAAAACCTTATGAAATATCTTGAGGTTTGGAATTTAATTGATAACATATGGCACTTAAAACCTATTAAATTTGAATATATGAATATGTGGAAGACATATCAAGAGAAAGAAATGTTCATAGAGAAAGGTAAAGCCCTTCAAGATGAAAAATTATCTAATTTTTTGAGAATGCTTAATAATTCTATTCCTCATAAAAGTTTTGATATTATTGATTCTTATGCCTTGTTAGTAATTGATCAAGAAAGAAATATAGTCGAGGCTGGATTAAATTTATAGACATTTTAAAATTTCTTCTTTTTTCAGTTATTTCTTATACATTTTTAAGTTCTAAATGGTGTTAAATAATATACGTTTTGTATCTTAGTGATGGTTGATTTTTCTTACAAAAATGAGGGTTGCAGAATGGTTGTGTTGAGATGTATTGGTCCATCAAACTTTTTTTTAGAGAGAGTTTTATTCCCAACTGATATTCTGACTTTTAAGGCTCCAAACGATTCTAGAGTTGAAATCTGGGGTAATGAACTATATGGTCCTAAGCTGGAAGAAAGGATAAGAATTTCTTCTGATAATGAAGATTCGACTTTAGTTGCATAGATCAAAATAATTTAATTGTCTTCGACTCAAAATTTTTTACAAATACATGTTTATTATTGATATTATCTAACTAGTTTTAGTTTTGTAAATGTATCTTTTTTCTTCTTTTGCTATTGGAGGTTTTGTCCCTTCTGCAGCTGTTGCTGGTGTTTTACTTTTATTAGGTTTGGGAGCCTTTTTTTATCTTGGTATAAAAGGTCCTACAGATTATTAAAATTGAATTTATAAGTAAACATATAGTTTCTAAATTATACAAAACTCACTTAATTAAATTAAACATTCATGGATTTAACTACTATTTTATTTATTTTAAGTTTGCCATTCGTTTTATTAACTGTTTACTTTGGCACAAAAAATGATTTCTATGAAAGTGAAAATTATAAGGGCGATGGTTGTGCTCACGACGTCAAAAGATAATATTAATTGCCTCCGCTAAATATACAAGTCCATCTACTATCAAATTGCCAAACAGGTTTAAATATTTTATTACTGATTTGTTCACCAGCCTTATTACATGTATCCAAATCTTTCATGGGAATAGAATGTAAAGAAGGACTTGTTATTCCACTTACCTCAGGTCTTGATCCTGGACCTTGTCTATATGTTCCAATTACTAACCAATAATTAGCCCTGACATAATCAGAAAAAATTAAAGGAATAAAAATAAATAATAGTATTAAAGTGTATTTTTGTTTCATAGTTTTTGTATGCTTATACTTATTAAATGTAAATTGTATTTTCTAAATTGCTATTAATAAATAAGTTAACTTTATATGTTTTTGGAATATTTAAAATTTATTATATATGGCTTAATTCAAGGTTTTACAGAATTCATACCAGTAAGTAGTACTGCTCATTTAAAAGTTATATCTCTTTTTTTAGGTCTTGATGATCCAGGAAGCTCTTTATCTGCGATCATCCAACTTGGAAGTGTTTTTGCTTTAGGTTGGTATTTTAGAAATGATATTCTTAAATTAAGTTTTCAATCTTCAATAAAATCTTCAATTTTTTTAATAAACAAAAAGTTATTAAAGTCTATTTTCATAAGTACTCTTCCAATTATTTTTTTTGGTGGAAGTGTAAAATTATTTTTCCCTAACTTTTTTGATAATGTTTTACGTTCAAATTTATCGATAGCATTAGTTTCTTTTATAATGGCAATTTTTATGTATATGGCTGATATTTCAAAGAAAGGTTTTATAAATCTAAAAAACTATAATTACTTTAACAGTATTTTGATAGGTTTTTCTCAAGCATTTGCAATTATTCCAGGTTTCTCAAGATCTGGTTTAACTATATCCACTGCTTTAATATCTGGATGGGAAAGAGTCGATGCTGCAAAATTTTCTTTTCTTTTGGGTATCCCAGCTATATCTCTTGCTGCGATTGTGGAGTTTATTTATTCTTTCAATGAATTATCCTCATTTAGATTAATCCCTCTATTTTTAGGGCTTTCATCAACATTTTTATCTTCATTGTTAGCAATAGATTTTTTATTAAAGTTTTTAACTTCAAATGGACTGAAATTATTTATTATTTATCGAATTATTTTTGGTTTCATAATTCTTATTAATTTATAATTCTTTTTTATAAATCGTTTAATTAAAAAAAAAATTCCAATTGTGTTAATGTTTAAAAAAATAATTACTAATGAATATCTTAATATCTTTCCAGTTAGGTGAAGTTGAAGTCTCAAACCTCACCATAATAGTGTTAGCACTTTTTTCATCTTTTACATTCATAGCTGTTGGAATAAGTTCTTATAAACTTTTCAAATCTCTAATAAACGAAGACAATAATTGATCGGAACGGCGGGATTTGAACCCACGACCCCCACTACCCCAAAGTGGTGCGCTACCAAACTGCGCTACGCCCCGTTTTATAACTATAATTAAAAGAATAACCTAAATGATATTCTTTATTGGATTGTTATCAGATCTCAATACACACTTATCAATTTCCCAATCAAAGTTTTCCCAAACACTATCTTTTAATTTATAGTTACTACCATCAAAATCTCCTAACTTGACTTTTGTAGGTGATGCAGAGCAATATTGTCTGCTACCTGTTGAGGCAAGATATTGTTGATGGTAGTTTTCTGCATAATAATAATTATCAATTATTTTTATTTCCGTTTCAATTAAGCCGAAATTATTTTTGTTTAATTCTTTTTGATATTGATCTCTACTCGCTAATATAACTTTATTATTATTTACATTCTTATAAAAAATTGCTGACCTATATTGAGTACCTATATCATTACCTTGTCTATTTTTTTGAGTGGGATCATGACATTCCCAAAACATTTTTAATAAATCACTAATATCTATTTCACTTTTATCCCATACTACTCTAACAACTTCTGAATGCCCTGTTAAACCAGAACAAACTTCATAATAAGAAGGGCTGATTTTATCCCCACCAGCATATCCTACTGATGTTGTGATTACACCAGGAAGTTTCCAAAAACATTTTTCAGCTCCCCAGAAACAACCACAACCAAAGATTATTTCATCTTCTTGTGAGTTAGGAACTTTTTTTATATCTGTTCTTAATATTCTGTGAATTGAATTATCATCATTTTTTAAAGTAGATTCTCCATTATTCATAATGTTTTTTAGGAATTCAAACATAACTCGATATTTACATCATAGGTATAGGATTAACTTTTAGTTCTTAACAATATTAGTGGCTAATTCTCTTTCCCATAGTTTTTTATATAGCCCGTTTTCTTTAACTAAATATTTATGACTACCTTCTTGGACTATTTCTCCATCTTCCATCACTAAAACCCTGTCACAGGAGGCAGCAACAGATAATTGATGACTAATCATTATGATTGTTTTTTTACTACTTTCTCTCATTTCATCTATTATTTTTGCCGCTGTCTTATTATCTACACTCGCTAAAGCGTCATCAAGAATAACGACAGGAGAATCAACAAGTAATGCTCTACCAAGGGCTGTTCTTTGCCTTTGTCCACCACTAAGTGTTATCCCTCTTTCACCTACAATTGTTTTGAACTTTTGTGGAAAATTATTTATATCATCGATTAACCCTGCTTTTTTTGCACTTTTCTTGACTAGTCCAGAAGAGGCTTCTGGGTTACCAAATCGTAGGTTTTCTGAGATGGTAGATGTAAATAAGAAAGCTTCTTGAGGAACTATTGCAATATTTTTTCTAAGATCTCTTAATTTTATTTTTTTTAAATCAATTTCATCTAAAAATAATTGATCGTCTGGGATTTCAATAATTCTTCCAAGAGATTTTGCCAGTGTTGTCTTTCCACAGCCAACAGGGCCAACTATTGCAATTAGTTCTCCAGGATAAATTTTAAAGTTTAAATTATTCAATGAATTAAATTTTGATCCAGGATATTTTATTGTTAAATTTTTTGCTTCCAAAAAACCTTCTACCTTTTTCTTTAATAATTCTGTTTTTGCTCCATCGATAATATTTGGTTTGTTTTGAAAGATCTCTTCTACACGATCTAAACTTACCTGACCAAGTTGAAAAGTATTCAGTGTAAAACCTAATAGTGCTGTAGGGAAAACAAGTCTTTCGACGTAAAGAATTAAAGCTACTAAGCCACCTATCGTGACAAATCCGCTCTCTATTTGGTATGTTCCTAGTCCTAATAAAATTAATAATGATATTGATGATATACCTTGGAGTAGTGGGAAAAGAGTACTTGCAGTTCTTGCAAGTTTTATTGCTGAATTTCGATAAGCATCATTGTAAATATTGAATTCTTTTTTTTCAGATTTTTCTTGTGCATAAATTTTAATGGCACTTATACCAGAAAGATCTTCTTGTATTAAGTCACTAAGTCTAGAAAGAGATTCTTGTTGAATTTTTCTTTGTTTAACCATTCTTCCTCCGAATAAACTAACTATCCCAAGAATTAAAGGAAATATCATTAATGCTGATATAGTCAATGTTTTGTTTATTGAAAACATTGATGGAATTGTAAATGAATAAGCTAAGACAATATTACATAAACTCAAAACGGTAAAACCTAAAAGTCTTCTTATGTTCTCAACATCACTTGTAGCTCTACTAATAATATCTCCACTTCCTTTTTTTTGAATCCATTCGGGGTCTTGTTTAAGTAAATGATCGAAGAGTTTCTGCCTAAGATTCACCTCAACTTTTCTACCTATTCCAAATACAATTTGTCTAGAAAAAAGTCTAATTAAACCCATACATGAAGCTAAGAAGATTAACCACAGTGATTTAGAAATAACAAAATCTGAAGTAAATCCATTTTGTAGTTGGTCAATTATATTTTTTACTTCTATTGGTATTACGACGCTAAGAATATTTACAACCAAGAGAGCAAAAGCCCCATATAAAAATTCTTTTTTGTACGGTCTAAGGTATTTAGATATAACTCTTAAATTTAAATTTTTCATTTAATTTTGCCGATATGATTAAGATAATGTTTCATTTTTAAATATGTGAGCTAGTTTTATAAATGATTCAGTATTTATTAATGAGTAGCGACCAAACGCATCCTCTACATTCAAAAGACAAGAATATTGTAGATACCCTTATTACTAAGGAAAATCCAGATGATCTTGATTTAATTAATTTAGCAAGATTATTAAATCGTTATAACAATTTCCCTGGGGAGATTGAAATAAAAAATGATATAGAAAAAATTTTGATGTTTTGGAAAATTACTAAAAATGAACTTTTTTCAAAAACAAAAAATATTTGGTCAAAAAGTTTCAGGCCTTCTAATAATAATGAAGATTTAGTTGGGTCAGGTTTTGATACTTCAAATTGATTTTTTCTTAGCTTTATTCACTTAAATAAATGTCTCCTAATCTTTCCAATTCTGAAATACTAAGTACATTGTTAGATGGCTCAAACCTTGATTCTATAGATGCTAGTTCACTAATGAAAAGATGGCTTAATGATGAAATATCTGAAGTAGAGACAGGAGCTTTTTTGAGTGCTTTAAGAACTAAGGGTTGTACCGGCGAAGAGTTGTCATCAATGGCAAAGGAACTCTTAAATGTTTGCAAGATACCAGTAGAAAGACCTAATTTATATTTGGTAGATACTTGTGGAACGGGAGGTGATGGAGCTAATACTTTTAATATTTCTACTGCAGTTGCATTTGTTTCCGCAGCCTGTGGAGTAAAAGTTGCAAAGCATGGTAACAAGAGTGCTAGTGGAAAAGTTGGTTCAGCAGATGTATTGTTAAATCTTGGTTTGAATTTAAATTGTTCATTAGAAAGAGTAGTTTCTGCTGTTAATGAAATTGGTATTACATTTCTTTTTGCACCAATTTGGCATAAATCATTAATAAAACTTGCTCCATTGAGAAAGACGCTCGGCATAAGAACAGTGTTTAATCAACTAGGACCTTTGGTAAATCCTTTAAGACCTAATGCACAAGTATTGGGTGTTGCCTCAGAGGATCTATTAAAACCTATGGGTAGCGCTCTTTTAAAGATGGGCATGAATAGAGCGATCGTAGTATATGGATCTGGAGGTCTTGATGAAGCTTCTCTTCAAGGTGAAAATAAATTAGTTTTTGTTGAGAATGGAGAATTACGGTTCTCCAAAATAAATATTTTGGATTTTAATCAACAAAATATATCAAATGACAAGCTTGTTGTTACTAATAAAGAATCTAATGAAAACATCTTAACTTCTGTTTTAAATGGAACAGGACAAAAGCCTCATAAGAATGTTGTTGCCTTAAATACAGCTTTAGTTCTTTGGGTTGCTGGGATTGAGGATGATTTACAAGAAGGCTTCAAGAAGGCATTATTTTTAATAGATCAAGGAGAAGCATGGAAAAAATTTCTACTCTTAAAATCCTATTTATCTCAAGATGAATTTATCCCAAATATATGATTGATCTATATAAAAAAAATGCAAAATTAGTTCTAAGTAATGGAATTGTATTCCATGGATTTTCTTTTGGTGCTTCTGGAACTGCTGTTGGCGAAATAGTTTTTAATACAGGTATGACTGGATATCAGGAAGTCATTACTGATCCAAGTTATTATGGCCAAATATTAACATTCACTTATCCAGAAATTGGAAATACTGGTATTAATCTAGAAGATTCAGAATCTAGTAATAGTGTAAAAGGAATAATAGTTAGAAATTATTCTTCAAATAATAGTAATTGGAGATCATCAATGAGTTTTGATAAGTGGTTAGTTGAAAAAAATATTATGGGTCTTTATGGAATTGATACAAGAGCTCTGGTAAAAATATTAAGATCTAATGGTTCAATGAATGGAGTTCTTACGTCTGAAGATAATACTGTAGAGAGTTGTTTAGAAACTATTTATGCAACTCCAAAAATGGTAGGCTTAAATCTATCAAAAGAAGTTTCTACTAAGCAACAATATCTATGGAAAAATCCCTCGAAAACAAATTTTGACGTTAGGAAAATATATACAAAAAAACCTAGGAAATTAAAAATAGTAGCAATTGATTTTGGTATAAAAAAGTCAATTCTTAATAGACTAGTCTCACATGGCTGTGAAATTATGGTTTTACCTTCAAGCTCTTCTATTGATGATGTTCTATCAAATAATCCTGATGGAATTTTCTTCTCAAATGGTCCTGGTGATCCTTCTGCTGTTCATGAAGGTATAGATTTAGCAAGAGCACTTATTGATAATGGTGAAATTCCAATGTTCGGAATTTGCCTTGGACATCAAATATTTGGATTAGCTTTAGGAGGTTCAACTTATAAACTCCCTTTTGGACATCGTGGATTGAATCATCCTTGTGGAGATAATAATCAAGTTGAGATAACCAGTCAGAATCATGGCTTCGCTATTAATCCTAATTCCCTGTCAATGGACAAAGTTAAAATAACTCACTACAACCTTAATGATAATACTGTAGCTGGATTGGAAGTAAATAATAAGCCAATATTTAGTGTTCAATATCATCCAGAAGCTGGTCCTGGTCCTCATGATTCAGACTATTTATTTAAAAAATTTGTTTCTCTAATGTTAGAAAGATGTTGACATATTGTTTTCTTTTGATTTGATAATTACATTTGATACATTAATTTTTTGGAGGAATTAGATCATAGAAGATTTCCAGAAGTTAACGGTTTCTTTAAGAGGAAACATTGATGTAAGAACAAATATTATTGTTTTTACTTTTAAAGGCCAACTTGATGCCTTCTCAGAAAAACAATTTAAGACGTTTGTTACCAATAATTTAAATAATGAGATTCCATTTGTTATAGATCTTACAAAAATAGATTTTCTAGACTCTTCTGGTCTAGGTGCTCTTGTTCAAACTGCCAAAGAATGCAAAAAGTTAAAGTTAGGTTTTTCTGTAGTTGGCAATTCAAGAGTTGCTCAAACAATTAAACTTGTGCGATTAGGAGATTTTCTTAATCTAAAGTCGACTCTTGAAGATGCATTAACTTATTTAAAAAATTGAATTATTGGCTTCAAAACTTGGTTCCATATGGATCTCCTGATGAAATAGGTGTGTTACAACTTGCATGGCTTGGTGATTCTATATGGGAATTACATCAAAGACTAAGACATGTTCATTTCCCTTTGAAATCAAAAGAACTTCATTTATCTGTAGTGAACGAAGTTAAAGCAAAATCTCAAGCAAATTCTTTAACTCAAATTGAACATTTATTAAAAGTTGATGAAATGGATTTAATAAGACGTGCTAGAAATAAAACTAAGAGATATCCAAAATCTTCAGACCCATTAATTTACTCTAAAGCAACTGGTTTTGAAACCTTAATAGGTTGGCTATTTCTTAAAGATCCACAAAGATTATCTACTCTTTTTGAATATCTTGAAATAAAAATGAAATGAAACTATGAAAAACCATTTTAAAAATAATTATTCTAGAAAAAATAATAACCAACAAAAAAAAAATCTAAGCTCAAATCAGAACTCTAATTTTTACTCGAAAAATACAAATTCCTCAGATAAAAATAAAAGAGTATTTTCCACTTCTGCAAAAGAGAAAAGGGTTAACAGCATTAATGAAAGTAATAAACATAAAAATAATTTTTCATCTTCAAACAGAAGAAATCCATTAAATTTTAATAATAAGCAAGTTTCTAATCGTACAAATGATATTTATCAAGAATCTCCACCTAAGAGGAATTTTGATGATTGGATATGGGGAAAACATTCAGTTTATGAGGCTCTTATTAATAAAAGAGCTATTAATAGGATTTGGTGCACATCAGAAATTTTTTCTTCAGAAAAATTTTACATTTTACTAAAAGAAAATAAATCAAAAGGTGTACTTATCGAAGAGGTTTTATGGAACAGGCTTTCACAAATGACAAGTGGAGCCTCACACCAAGGTGTTGTGCTTCAATTAGCATGTTCTAAAACAATTTCATTGGAAAAATTAATTGAATTTTCTCAAAAAAAATCATCAAACCCTATCATCCTTGCCCTAGACGGAATAACCGATCCTCATAATGTTGGTGCAATTATTAGATCTGCAGAAGCTTTTGATTGTAAGGGCATTATCATTCCTCAAAGAAGATCTGCTGGCTTAACAGGAACAGTTGCTAAAGTTGCGGCAGGCGCACTAGAACATCTACCAGTTTGTAGAGTTGTTAATTTGAATAGATCACTAGAGGAAATGAAGAAAAATGGCTTTCTCGTTGTTGGATTATCTGGAAACTCTCAATTAGCAATCTCTAGTTTTAAAGAAAAAAAACCATTGGTTTTAATAGTGGGGTCTGAAGATAAAGGGATCTCATTGCTAACTCAAAAAAAATGTGATTTTCTATTAAACATCCCTCTTAAGGGGAATACATCAAGTTTAAACGCTTCTGTAGCGGCAGCAATTTCAATTTTTTACTTGACATCCAAATAAGATTCTTTGCTAGAAGTTTTTATATTTACCTTAATCTAAATATTGTTGTTTCAATATATTTATATAATAAATAGATATTTATTGAATTTTCACTAAAAAATTGTATAGAATTTAACCAGAATTAATGATCTTTTAAGATCCATAAAATTGATTAGAAATTTTGGAAACAAATTAGGGTTAGCTTGGTGGGCTAAAATTGAGACTGAAAACCCCACTGTCACATATTGGTATGGTCCATTTCTTACCAAACGAAGCTTAAAAGAAAATATGTCATCTTTTATAAGTGAACTTACTGATGAAGGATCCACAAAAATAAAGCATAGTTTAGTTCGTTGTAAGAAAGTAGAACCATTAACTGTTTGATAACAAATTAATTTATAAATTAGTTAAGCAATGGATTTTAAGTCTTTAAGAAAGAAAATTATAAGCAAAAAAATTTCAGTCAAGGAATTAATAAATGATTATTTTTTAAAGATAAATTCTAAAGATTCTCAAATTAATTCATACATTTGTACAACAAAGGATAATGCATTAAAGCAAGCCGAAAATATAGATAAATTAATTCAAAATGAAGAAATACTACCTCCTCTAGCAGGTCTACCCATAGCAATTAAAGACAATATTTGTACTAAGGGAATTTTAACTACATGTGCAAGCAAAATGCTTAGAAGTTTTGTCGCACCATATGAATCTACAGCATCAAGTAAATTATGGTCTTCCGGTTGTATTTGTTTAGGTAAGACAAATTTAGATGAATTTGCCATGGGTAGTTCAACAGAGACTTCTTTCTTTGGTGTTACTTCTAATCCCTGGGATATTAATAGAGTACCTGGAGGAAGTTCAGGTGGTAGTGCCGCTTCAGTTTCTGCAGGTTTATGTTCTGCAGCTTTAGGTTCTGATACCGGAGGATCAATAAGACAACCTGCTTCTTTTTGTGGTGTAGTTGGTCTTAAACCTACTTATGGAAGGGTCAGTAGATGGGGATTGGTAGCATTTGCTAGTTCCCTTGATCAAATAGGGCCAATTACAAATACTGTCTCTGATGCTGCAGAAGTCCTTTATGCAATATCTGGTAGTGACCCGCTAGATTCAACATGCCTAGATAAACCTGTTCCAAATTATTTGAGTGATTTAAATAAATCTATAAAAGGTTTAAAAA
Source organism: Prochlorococcus marinus CUG1438 (assembly GCA_017644325.1). Taxonomy (NCBI): domain Bacteria; kingdom Bacillati; phylum Cyanobacteriota; class Cyanophyceae; order Synechococcales; family Prochlorococcaceae; genus Prochlorococcus; species Prochlorococcus marinus. The sequence goes on from JAEPLS010000002.1 coordinate 154,607, forward strand.
TTGGAATAATTAAAGAATGTTTTGACCACAAAGGTCTTAACCCAGAAGTAAAAAAATCTGTGCTTTCTGGTGTAGAAAGATTTAAAAGTTTAGGAGCTGAAATTATTGATGTAGATTGTCCTAGATTTAACGATGGTATTGCTACTTATTATGTGATTGCACCTTCAGAGGCATCCGCAAATTTAGCTAGATATGACGGAGTTAAATATGGTTTTAGATCTACAGATGCCTCTAACCTTATAGATATGACTTCAAAAAGTCGAGCTGAAGGATTTGGAAATGAAGTTCAAAGAAGAATTTTGATAGGAACTTATGCTTTGTCAGCTGGATATAGTGACGCTTATTACAAGAAAGCACAAAAAGTTAGAACACTCATATGTAAGGATTTTGATAATGCTTTTAAGAAGGTTGATATATTATTAACTCCAACTTGTCCCACTACTGCTTTTTTAAAGGGTGATTTTTCTAATGACCCTCTTTCTATGTATTTATCTGATCTTTTAACTGTACCGGCTAATTTGGCAGGTCTTCCAGCTATAAGTATTCCTTGTGGATTTGATACTAATGGATTACCTATAGGACTTCAGCTTATTGGAAATGTTCTTGAAGAGAATAAAATATTGAATGCAGCAAATATTTTTGAAATTGATGCTGGGGTAAACAAAAATAGGCCTTTTAAATAAATATTTTATTATTAATAAATTTGTAACCATAAAGTATAGATTTTTTATAATTTTTCTCTATTTTATATATATAAATTGATTAAAAATGGGTTTCGTTTCGCTTCATAACCATAGTGATTACAGTTTGCTTGATGGAGCAAGTCAAATATCTAAAATTGTTGATAGGGCTTCTGATTTAGGAATGGATTCTATTGCTCTTACCGATCATGGAGTTATGTATGGTGTTCTGGATTTGGTTAAGAAGTGTAAAGAGAAAAGTATTAAACCAATTATTGGTAATGAAATGTATGTGATTAATGGGTCAATTGATGATCCGCAACCTAAAAAAGAAAAAAGATATCACTTAGTTGTACTAGCAAAAAATCTAACCGGTTATAAAAATCTCGTAAAGTTAACAACGATTAGTCACCTAAATGGTATGAGAGGTAGAGGCATTTTTTCTAGACCTTGCATTGATAAATATCTTTTAAATAAACATAAGGAAGGACTTATTATTTCTACAGCTTGCCTAGGTGGAGAGATACCTCAGGCAATTTTGAAAGGGAGATTAGATGTGGCAGAAGATATTGCTCTTTGGTATAAAAAAGAATTTGCAGATGATTTTTATTTAGAGATACAAGATCACGGTTCCATTGAAGATAGAATTGTTAACGTTGAATTATTAAAAATCGGGAAGAAGCATCAAATAAAGGTTATTGCTACTAATGATGCTCACTATATTTCAAATATGGATGTCGAATCACATGATGCTTTGCTTTGCATATTGACAGGAAAACTAATAAGTGATGAAAAAAGACTGAGATATACCGGTACAGAATATATTAAAAGCGAAAATGAAATGCTTGAACTCTTTAAAGATCATATTGATGATGAAGCTATTAATGAAGCAGTGAACAATACAATGGAAATTTCAGAAAAGATTGAAGTATATGAATTGTTTGGTGAATATAGAATGCCAAAATACCCTCTTAAAACAAACAAAGATTCACTTTCATTATTAACTGATTTGTCTATAAAAGGTCTTTTAAAAAGACTTAAAAAAAATAACTTTGCAGAAATAAATGAAGTTTATAAAAAAAGACTATCTTCGGAATTACAAATTATAAAAGATATGGGTTTCCCAGATTATTTTTTGGTTGTTTGGGACTATATAAAATTTGCTCGAGATAACTTGATTCCCGTAGGACCAGGTAGAGGTTCAGCAGCAGGCTCATTAGTAGCCTATGCTCTTCAAATAACAAATATAGATCCTGTTGAACATGGATTATTGTTTGAGCGATTTTTAAATCCTGCAAGAAAGTCTATGCCTGATATTGATACAGACTTTTGTATTGATAGGAGAACTGAAGTTATTGAATATGTTACCAATAGATACGGTGAAGATAAGGTTGCTCAAATTATTACTTTCAATAAAATGACTTCCAAGGCAGTTTTAAAAGATGTTGCAAGGGTTCTTGATATCCCTTATGGAGAAGCAGATAAATTAGCCAAGTTAATACCGGTTGTAAGAGGAAAACCTTATAAACTTAATGAAATGATAGAAAAAAATTCTCCTAGCCAAGAATTTAGGGATAAATATATAAATGACACTAGGGTTAAAAAATGGGTTGATTTGGCTATGAGAATTGAAGGAACTAACAAAACATACGGAGTGCATGCTGCAGGAGTTGTTATTGCTTCAGATCCTCTTGACCAATTAGTACCTTTACAAAGGAATAATGAAGGTCAAATAATAACCCAATATTCTATGGATGATATTGAATCACTGGGTTTGTTGAAAATGGATTTTTTAGGTCTTAAGAATCTTACGATGATTGAAAAAACTGTTTCTTTAATTAATCAATCCACTGGAAAGACGATAAATATAGACGATTTGCCTAAAAATGATTGCAAAACTTTTGATCTTATTGGTAGAGGTGATCTTGAAGGTATTTTTCAACTTGAATCTTCTGGCATGAAACAAATTGTAAAGGACTTTAAACCTAATTCTCTTGAGGATATCTCATCTATTTTAGCTCTTTATAGACCGGGTCCTCTTGATGCTGGACTGATTCCTAAATTTATAAACCGAAAAAATGGTAACGAAAAAATAGATTTTCCTCATCCTTTTATTGAGTCAATTCTTACTGAAACTTATGGAATAATGGTTTATCAAGAACAAATTATGAAAATCGCACAAGATTTAGCAGGTTATTCTCTTGGCGATGCAGATTTACTTCGACGAGCAATGGGAAAAAAGAAAGTTTCAGAGATGGTAAAACATAGGAATATTTTTGTAGATGGATCGATGAAGAAAGGTGTTGATGAAAAATTAGCTAATGATCTTTTTGATCAAATGGTATTGTTTGCTGAATATTGTTTTAACAAAAGCCACTCAACTGCCTATGGTGCAGTAACTTACCAAACTGCTTTTTTAAAGGCACATTTTCCTGTTGCATATATGGCAGCACTTTTAAGCGTAAATTCTGGCTCCACCGACAAGATGCAAAGGTATATTTCTAATTGTTACTCTATGGGTATAGAAGTTATTTCTCCTAGTATTAATTTCTCTGGAATTGATTTTACCATTAAGAATAATCAGATTTTATTCGGACTTTCTGCAATTAAAAATTTAGGTGATTCAGCAATAAGAAACATAATTGAGAATCGTAATAATTTTGGAATTTTTAAGTCTCTATCAGATTTGTGCGATCGTTTACCATCTAATGTTCTTAATAAAAGAAACCTTGAGTCTTTAATTCATTGTGGAGCTTTAGATGAATTTTCAAAAAATAACAATAGAGCACAATTATTGTCAGATCTTGAGCATGTTATTGAATGGGCTTCATCACGAAATCGGGATAGATTGTCAGGGCAAGGTAATCTATTTGATTGTGAAGAGAATTTCTCAAACATAGCATTCTCTGATTCACAATTATCTGAAGTTGATGATTATTCACTTGTCGAAAAATTAAAATTAGAGAAACAGCTTTTAGGCTTTTATCTGTCTGATCATCCTTTAAAACATTTAACTAAACCCGCAAAACTTATATCTCCAATTAGTATTTCACACTTAGAAGAAACAAAAGATAGAACAAAAGTTTCTTTAGTTGCAATGATTCCTGAGTTGAAGCAAATCACAACTAGAAAAGGAGATAGGATGGCTATAGTACAACTTGAAGATCTTTCGGGAAATTGTGAAGCAATAGTTTTCCCCAAAACATATGTCAGATTGTCTGAATTTCTTTTAACTGATACTAGATTATTGGTGTGGGGTACGATAGATAAAAAAAGTGATAAAACTCAATTAATAGTTGATGATTGTAGAGAAATAGATAACCTTAAATTACTAATTATAAATCTTGATAGTTCTCAAGCATCAGATGTAAGAGTACAAAATACTTTAAGGGATTGTTTAATTAAATTTAAACCAGAAAAAGGGAGGTGTGGAGTCAAAATTCCAGTACTAGCAGCTGTTAGAAATAAAAATAATATTACCTATGTTAAATTTGGGGAACAATTCTGCATTGGAGATATACAAGGAGCACGAAAATTATTAGAAGATAAATCATTCCATGTTAATTTGAAATCATTAGTTTCCTAGCTTAATTATTCTCTTCAAAATTTTGAGTTGCAGGTTTAAAAGCAGCTTTTGCTCTCTTTATATTCATTGGGATATTTTCAACACCAAAAAATGATCCAGGCTCTTTATCCCAACTAGCTGATAATATTCCAAAACTTAAACCTGCGAGACCTAATAAGAAAAATAATGCTGAAATTGCAATTGTTGAAGAAGGAGGTATTTCAGCAATATTTCTTGTAACTATAATGTAGCTAACAACAAAAACTGACATTCCCATGATAGTTGGTATTCCTGCAGCAATAAAAATTCTTCTCGCCATTCTATCTGCCACATATTTAGGAATACCACTCTTTTGAGAATTAGCGATTATACTTTTTGGCAATTCATTGTCTATTTTAGAAAAAGCCGCGGTATTAGATAATGTTTTTTTCTTTCTTTTTAGTATCTTTTTTTTTGCTTGTTTTTTTTTCATTAAAGAAAATCATCCTCTGATTCCGATTTTCTTTACTAAATCTTGATATTTTTTAATGTTTTTATCTTTTATGTAAGATAAAAGCCTTTTCCTCTTACCTATCATTTTCAATAGTCCCTGCCTTGAAGCAAAATCATGAATATTACCTTGAAGATGATCACTTAATTTCGAAATTCTTTCAGAGAGCATTGCAATTTGTACTTCTGCCGAACCTGTATCAGTAGAATGAATCTGATGTGATTCAATTAGTTTCTGTTTTTCAGCTGTGTCTAATGACATAAAAATTAGTCTTTGTTGAATTTATTTTACTACGTTATGAGACTATCTTACTAATATCATTATCTAAGTAATTCATTGCTAGCTTCAATAAATTTTCAAATGATATATTTTCCCCTTTTTTGGTGAATTCATAAGCTTTTTTATCGAGAATAGGCAAAATACTTTTTATATCTTTATTTCTATAATTTAGTGATTGAAGTGTTAATTGCAGGTCCTCTAGAATACCGTTGATTTCAGTATTTTTATTTAGAATTTCATCATGAGAGATCATATTATTACGATGAATTTCATTTTTAAATTTAGTTTTTAATTCTAAAATTAACCTATCGGACATTTTTTGACCTATACCAGGCACGGAACAAATTAATTTTTTGTTCTCTGTTTTTATTGCATTAATGACTTCACTAATGGAAAATTTATTTAATATCGACATACCAATTTGAGACCCAACACCTCTAATACTTAAAATATTAATGAAAAAATTTTTTTGATCCTTTGATGTAAAGCCAAATAATAAATCTGAATCTTCTTTTTTAATATGTTTTATCCATAGAGTAATATTTTTATTAGTTAACTGATTTGTTTTTAAATTGTGAAAAAAGGATTCTAGTATTTGAATTTCATAGCCTAGTCCTTGACAATTTATTAAAACAAAGAATTTTTGATTAATCTGCCATAATTCAATCAATTCTCCTTTTATCCAACTAATCAATTAACCACCATCCACCTGACAACCTATTAATGCACCTGCCGTCCCCCCTGCAGGCACTGCCCAAAATCTATCTTTACCTCTGGAGGAGGAAAGGGCAATGCCTGCTCCTAGAATACCACCAATGACTGAACCTTCACTACAGTCATTGTCATCTATTTTTTCAGCCTGCTGTTCACCTCCACAGGGAATTACAACATCCACTTCATAACTTTTCACGTAGCCAGGGCTTGATTTTGTCCCTGGAATATACTCTTCTCTATATTCAGTTCTTGTACAAGTTACTGATTTTGGAGTTGTTGCATTAACTTGAAGAATAGGAGAAAAACAAAAAATAAATGCTAGATAGGAAAATTTCACCGTTTTTTTTATTCTTTTAATATTCTATGTCCTTTTGATTATTTTGGTAGTGGAAATAATAGTTCCTAATAAAACTAGTGATGCCCCTAATAAAAATTTTATATTTATTATCTCATTAAAAAACAAAATACCCCATATTGAACCGAATAATACTTGTAAATAGTTAATCGTTGAAGCAGATGATGCAGGTAAATTTTTTAATCCTATAGTTAAAAAAGTCTGACCTAATTGAGTAAATAATCCAATCCCAAAGATCCAAACTAATTCGTTCCAATTTGGGGTAACCCAATTAATTAGGACAATAGGTAATAAAGTTATAGAAGAAACCAGAGGGAAATATTCAATAATTACATAAATATCTTCAGTAAATGAAAGTTTCTTAACTGTAACGTAGGCCAACGCAGTGCAGATTGCTCCTATAAATGCTATTAAAATATAAATATTTTCAATTTCAGCGTTTATATTTGAAAGTTGAGTTGGATTCAAAATTACTAATATTCCAATCCAGCCAATAACTAAAGCACAAACTAACTTCCGAGTTATTTGTTCATTTAAAAATATGCATGCAAATATAGATATAAAAATAGGATATGTGTACTGAATTACAGTAGATATACTAAGAGGCATGTTTCTTATCGCATAAAATATACAAACTAAAGCTAAAGTTCCTAAAACTCCTCTCAAGATAAGTAATTTTCTATTATTGCCCCAGGGACTTATTTTTTTTTGATTAATTATAAATGATGTAATTATTAAACTTAAGATTGATCTGAAGAAAACCAATTCATAAATTGGTATCATTTCATCAATATTTTTTACGCACAAAGTCATCAAACTAAAGAAGAATGAGGCAAATACTAAATTAAACTTATTCAATGAATTAAATTTTATTTCTAATTCCTCGACATTTATCATTTCTAAAATATTTTTATTGTGAAATTAAGTAGATTCTTATTAGATTTTGAACTATAACAAATAAATCATTATTTATTTCTTGATAAAAACTCAATGGTTCATTCTATACACCCAAGAACTATTCAGGAGGTAAAAGAAAAGGCAGATATTGTTGATGTTATATCTGAACATATTGTTCTTAAGAAGAAAGGTAAGGAATTTGTTGGTATTTGTCCTTTCCATGATGATACCAAGCCATCTATGACAGTATCACCAAGTAAACAATTCTATTATTGTTTTTCTTGTGGTGCTGGTGGTAATTCTATTAAATTTTTAATGGAATTTACCCGTGCAAATTTTTCTGATGTTGTACTATCACTTGCAAAAAAAAATAATATTAATGTTGAAAATCTAGAAGGTCCACAAGTAGAGGCATATAAAAAACAATTATCAAGAAAGGAAGAACTTTATAAAATACTCAGAGTCTCAAAAAATTGGTTTAAGTCTCAATTAAATAATTCACTTGGTCTTGAAGCAATGAAATATTTAAAATCAAAGAGAAACTTAAGTAACAAAATTATTGATGACTTCGAATTAGGTTTCGCTCCAAATTCGTGGAATGATTTATTTAATTATCTATCCAAGGTTGAAAAATTCCCTATTAATCTAATACTATCTTCAGGACTTGCAATTTCTAAAGATAATTCTGAAAAGATTTATGATCGTTTTAGAAATAGATTAATTGTTCCTATACATGATATGCAGGGAAGAGTTGTAGCCTTTGGTGGCAGATCTCTTGATGGTCAGGAACCCAAATATCTTAATTCTCCTGAATCAGAGATATTTGAAAAGGGAAAAATGTTGTTTGCATTCGAAAAAGCTTCCAGCAATATTAGAAAAAGAGATAAAGCTATTATTGTTGAAGGTTACTTTGATGTAATTTCCTTGCATTCAAATGGCATTACTAATTCTGTAGCGTCCCTCGGTACCGCTCTAAATAAGTATCAAATCTCTCAACTATGCAGATGCACAGATAATAAAAATATAATATTGAATTTTGATTCTGATAATGCAGGGATATTAGCTACTAAAAGAGTAATAAAAGAAGTCGAGAGTCTATCTCTTCATGATCAAATTAATCTAAAGATACTTCAAATTAGTGATTTCAAAGATCCTGACGATTATTTGCATAGTCATACTCCTGAAGATTATTTTAATTTAATTGATAATTCTTCCTTTTGGATTGATTGGGAGGTTGATCAAATCTTTAAGGATAAAGACTTAACTAAGTCTGAAACTTTCCAGAGTGTTATTTCTTCATTGGTCAAATTATTGAGTAAATTACCTCAATCATCAATCAGAACTCATTACTTACAAAAAGTATCTGAAAGATTAAGTAAAGGTCAAGCTAGGTTGGCTATTCAGTTTGAACAGGATTTAAGAAATCAAGTTAAAGGATTTCGTTGGCATGGCAGATCAAAAAAATTTGAACAACCAAATGAAATTTCTAGGCGTGAGAAAAATGAATCGGAAATAATTTTTTATTATTTGCATTGTCCAGATCTTAGGCTATTTATTCGTAATGAATTTCTCAAAAGAGAAATTAATTGTTTTAATACAAATTTTATTCAAGATTTATGGGAAGTTATTTCAAAAATTGAACAAAATAAATTGGGTTTAAATTATTTAAATGATTTAAAACAAACAAATTGTCAAACGCTTCAAAAAGAATTTACTTCTATTAACTTAATTTCACTTCTCCCTGATTACTTAGCTCTTAACAATCATGAATCAACAAATAAAATTAATATTTTTATTAATCCAAATGAGCTGTTTTTAACGTTGCTTAGCAATCCTAAAGACAACTTACTTGGAACTTTATCACTTCTTGAGAAATATAACTCTTTAAAAAGATGCAGGCACTTGATCGAATCATGGGGATCTCAAAGATTAAAAACTTTAGAAAATTGTATATCTATCTTAATTGAAAATTCTTCTTCAGGTTCATCAAATACTAATAATGAGATTGACGATCTTTTTAAGGATTTAAATTCAGACGCTATTAAATTTCAGGAATTATATTATTTAGAAAGACAACATATTAATTTTTTAGATAAACAACGTTGTGGCAATTTTATTGCTAGTTAACACTTTTACTTTAAATTTATAAACAGTATTTTTTAATTAAATTTTTAACCTTTTTGGGTTTATCTTCAAGAACATAAGCTTCTACTTCTTTTGCATAAGTTCCAGAAAAATTTGATGTAGAGAACTCTAATGCTTTTCTCTTACTTTGATGCAATTTAGTTTCTAATTTTTTTATATCTCCTATTACTCTATTGTTATTACATCTTTGTGCAGCATGAGTTGCTTCATGTCTTAATGCTTTTCTTATTAGCCATTCTGTTTTGAAGTTGTCTTTGTTTGGTAGTTGCTTTTTATTTCTGTAATTTGTTTTCCTTTTTGCATTTTCAGTGCATATTATTATTTTATTTTCTTTGAAATTATGTAACCCTTTAATTTCTTTGTTTAAGAGACATTCAATTTTATTTTCTTCAATTATGTAGTTTGCTTTTACTAATAAGTCAAGAATCTCTTTATCTAATTTGCTTAAAAATATTATAAATTCCATTTTTTTTGTTTACTTCACTATAGTTGGTATTTGTTCTATATCAGTTGTAGATGAGCGACTTAATAAATTTTTATTCATTGTCCAACTTTTTGGATGTTTTGTAATAGCCCATGTAATTGCATTATTATTAAATCTTTTATTTAATAAATCAATCGTTCTCATAAGATTTGTTGATTTTCTTAGGTCTTTCTGAGATTTCTGATTGATAAAAGATTGCTGTAAATATTCCCTATTTGTTAAACCTTGCATTAAAACACCAGCTTTTGAGAATTTATATTCGGGATTATAAATTTCTTTAGATAATTCAACTACTATTTTTAAAATATTATTTGTGTCATCTGTGGCATTTGTAAGTTTTCTATGAGCACTTCTTTGATAATTTTGACTTGAATATTTACTGGTTCTGGCAAAGACTGTAATGTTAGATGATTGCAAATTCTGACTTCTCATTTTTTCAGACGCTTTTATTGCGTAAGTTGCTAGTGCTTGAGTTAAGTCTTCTAATTTTGTGACAGGTGTACCGAAACTCCTGCTTACCTGAATTTCTTTTTTTGATTTCTTGCTTTTTTCTATGGGCAGACATTTATGACCTTTCAGTTCTAATTGTAATCTTTTCCCTACGACACCTAATTTATTAATAATTTCATTTTCTTCCATATCTCTTAATTCTCTTGCATTTTTAATACCTTTACTTTGTAACCAATTAGAGGTTTGTTTCCCAACTCCCCATATCTTATCTACACTAATTCTTTTCAAATAATTATTCTCATTTTTGGTTATAGCTAAATCAAATATCCCCGCTGAATAATCAATATTTTTAGCTAATTTATTGGCAATTTTTGCTCTTACTTTATTTTCTGCTATTCCTACTGTTATGGTAATTCCAAGATTCTGATATATTAATGATCTTATGCTTCTTGCCCAAGGATATAGATTTTTATCATAAGGCCTGGAAATCGAGACAAATGCTTCGTCAATAGAATAAATCTCTATCTCTTCACAATAGCTTTTTAGTAAATTCATTAATCTTCTGCTCATATCGCCGTAAAGCGAGTAGTTTGAGCTTAAGACTGCTACATCTAATTTATTTAATCTTTCTTTAACCTTAAAATACGGTGTTCCCATTTTAATTTTTAATGCTCGCGCTTCAGGACTTCTTGCAATAATACATCCGTCATTATTAGATAAAATTACTAGTGGTTTATTTCTTAAATGAGGATTAATATTTTGTTCACATGAGGCATAAAAATTATTGGCATCTATAAGAGCTATAGCATCAATACTTGAAATTCTCATAAGTAGCTATGTATTGAATAAATAACAACTCCCCATATCTGTACATCAATATGGTTTTTAAATTTAAAATCAGGATAATTATGGTTTTCTGCTTTTAAATATAATTCATTGTTTTTCATAGATAGTCTTTTTATTGTAAATTCCCCGTCTATCATTGCAATGATAATATTCCCCAGCTGGGCTGTTAAACTCTTGTCTACTATTATTAAATCGTTATCTTTAATTCCTGCATTTATCATTGAGTCACCTTTAACTCTAAGAAAAAAAGTGCTAAACGGATTAGATATCAAATGTTCGTTTAAATCAATATTTTCTTCTGCATAGTCATCTGCAGGAGAAGGAAATCCTGCAGATACCGAATCAATTAATAAAGGGATTTTAAACTTTTTTTTAGCCGAATCAAAAGAACCCAAAACTTAAATTAATAGTATATATGTACTATACAACAAAATTCAATGAATAGTTAGTCATTAAACTTTTATAAATTGAATTTAGATTAAATTTAATATTTTAGGAACGATGGTAAGGAGAGTTATTAGATATAGAAATAGCCCTGTAGATTTGCTCAATTAAGATTAATCTAGCTAATTCATGAGGAAAAGTAAAAGCTGACAGGCTTAATATAAGATCTGACTTTTCTTTAATGTCAGAACTAATTCCATCCGTATCTCCAATTAAGAAATTAATTCTTTTATTTTTAAAATTTAAGAGTAATTTAAATAGTTCAACAGATTTAAACTGTTTACCTTCTTCACTTAGGCAGATAATAATATTGTTATTAGATCTAAGATTATCTATGTTAAAAGTCTTTAACTCATTGACGACAAGTTGAGGCATCCTTTTTTTGTATTGATTAATGCCATCTCTAATCCAAGTTTTTTTTATTTTGCCAATAGCATAAATTGTTAATCTATTACTTTGAAGCATAAAATATTATTAGATTAAATTATTCATCAAGAAGATAATTAAATTCATCGTAAAGTTCTTCTTCAGTAGTTAATTTTTTTGAGTAATTTTGTTTTCGAGAATTCATATTAATTTGATTAAGCTCACTTTTCCTTAGTGAATTATTAATGTTAGAAGTCTCGTCTAAAGATTGAGAATTATCAATTAACGCATAAAAAATCTTATTGGGATCTTCAGAAAAGTGTGGTTTATTAGTGGGATTATCATGGTAGTCTAATTTTGAGTTATCAATGACTTTATCAGTCTTGTCATTTAAATTTTTATTTTTTTTGAAATTATTGAGTTTATCTAAATTTTTTTTTGATAAGCTCATGATATAAAGTATTAAATAAATTTATATTTAATTTAAACATATTATTTATCTTTTAGATGAATTCTAAAAACTATCATCAAAAAAAAAGATTTGGACAACACTGGTTGGTTAATAAAAAAATATTAGAAAAAATTAAAGAAATTGCTGTTCTCAACAAAAATGACTTTATTTTAGAAATTGGTCCTGGTAAAGGAGCTTTAACATCTAAGTTATTAAATTCAGAAATTAAAAAATTACATGCAATTGAATTAGATAAAGATTTAATAAATTTATTAAATGATAAATTCAATAATAATGATAAATTTTCACTGCAGCAGGGAGATATTCTTTCTGTAAATTTAGATTCGATAAATAAGAAGATTACAAAAGTGATTGCAAATATTCCATACAATATAACTGGTCCAATATTGGATATTTTCATAGGTCGATTGGGCATTATAAGAAACTATAATTACGAAAAAATTATATTTTTAATGCAGAAAGACGTTGTAGATAGAATTTTGTCCGAAGAAGGTAGTCCCAATGCTGGTGCGCTTAGTATACGAATGCAACTTCTATCAAAAATAAAAAGAATATGTGATGTGCCACCTTCATCATTTAGTCCGCCTCCAAAAGTTTTTTCTTCTTTGGTAGTTTTCGAACCAATTAAAAATGACTTAAGATTAGATACTAGTTTAGAAAAATATATAGATAAACTTCTTCGAATTTCATTTAATTCAAGAAGAAAAATGCTCAGAAATACTCTTAATTCAATACTTTCAAAAGAAGAGATAAATGAATTATCTGAATCTTCAAAAGTTTGTTTTAATTTAAGACCACAAGATATTTCAGTTAACCAATGGATTAAGCTTGCAGAAAATTGTATTAAAATTAAAAAATAAAAATTTAAGTATATGCAAGATTTAGCTAAAACGACAATTAATATAAAATCTCCTGCCAAAATAAATCTTCACCTTGAAGTTATTGGTAAAAGAGAGGATGGATTTCATGAGTTAGCAATGATTATGCAAAATATCGATCTTTCTGATTATTTAGAATTTGAAATTAATAATGAAGGTTTAATTAAACTTGAGTCTGATTGTAATAATTTAAGCCTATCCGATGATAACTTAATTGTTAAATCTGCAAATCTATTAAGGAAAAAATTAAATATAGATTATGGTGCGAATATATTTTTAAGAAAAAATATTCCAATTGGCGCAGGATTAGCTGGTGGATCAAGTAATGCAGCGGCAACATTAATTGGTCTTAATAAATTATGGGATTTGAACTTAGATAATGAAACATTATGTTCATTAGCATCATCTTTAGGATCTGATATTCCCTTTTTTATAAATGGTGGTATTCAATTGTGTTTTGGAAGAGGCGAAATTTTGGAGAAATTGAATTCAAACTTTGAATATGGAATAATTCTTTTAAAAAATCCAAATGTATCGATATCTACTGCTGAAACTTATAAAAAATATTGTAATAGATTTAGTGATAAATATCTTACCAATAAAGAAAAAATTGAGAAAATAAGAAAAAATCTAAGAAATAATGGTTTAAATAACTTTAATTATGATAATCAACATTTAACTATAAAAAATGATTTACAGTTAGTTGTTGGAAATGAGAATGATTCTGTAAAGCAGGCATTATTTTTACTTTCAAATTTAGAAAATTGTCTAACTTATTCAATGAGTGGTTCAGGTCCTACATGTTTTGCACTCTTTAAAGATGTAGAGACTGCTAAAAAAGAATTAACTGCAAATTATAAATTATTTAAAGATAAAGGTTACGATTCATGGGTTTGCACTTTCCTTAAAAAAGGAATAACATTCATTTAATTTTTTATAAAAATTTTATTGTGTCTGATAATAGTAATAAAAATATTGAAAGAAATATTCCGGAAAAAGGACCGTTAAACTTTATTTTAGGATCATTAACCAGTTTTTTATTATTTATATTTTTTTATTATTTAAGTAATAAAATAGCAATTTATTTCTATACACATAAACCATCTAATTCTTCTGAAATAGTTCAAAGTATATCTTCGAGTATTAATACCTTAATAATTGGATTATCTTTTTTACTAACTTTTTCTTTTGCTTTCATAGGTATAGGACTTTTTATTGTATTTATTCGCAGTTTTTTTCTGAAGAAAAGTTGAATTGAGAATAGTATTAAGAAAACTATTTATTTAAATGTCTTTACATGACCTAGGACTTTTAATACTTTTGCTTTCACCAGGAATGATTTTGTCAATATTACTACTTATAACCTTTGCTGAAGGAGGATGAATTAATCAAAGTGGTAGGATTATATATGTGATTAATTAGGTAATTAATTGTGGCTGGAACATTATTATTTAATGCTTTGAAAGAGGCAATTGATGAAGAGATGGAAAATGATGTAAATGTTTGCGTTATGGGTGAAGATGTTGGTCAATATGGAGGATCTTATAAGGTAACTAAGGATTTATATGAAAAATATGGAGAATTAAGAGTCTTAGATACTCCAATTGCAGAGAATAGTTTTACTGGTATGGCTGTGGGTGCAGCAATGACCGGGTTAAGACCAATAGTAGAAGGAATGAATATGGGTTTTTTGCTTTTAGCTTTTAATCAGATATCAAATAATATGGGTATGCTTAGATATACAAGCGGAGGAAATTATAAAATACCTGCAGTAGTTAGAGGTCCTGGAGGAGTTGGTCGTCAACTTGGAGCTGAACATAGTCAAAGACTAGAAGCATATTTTCATGCAGTTCCTGGTATAAAGATTGTCGCATGCAGTACACCTACTAATGCTAAAGGTTTGATGAAAGCGGCTATAAGAGATGATAATCCGGTTTTATTTTTTGAACACGTTCTTCTCTACAACTTATCTGAAGAATTACCTGAGGGAGACTATACTTGCGCCCTAGATCAGGCTGACGTTGTAAAAGAAGGTAAAGATATTACTTTATTGACTTATTCAAGAATGAGGCATCACTGCCTTAAAGCTGTTGAAGAATTAGAAAAAAAAGGGATAGATGTTGAGTTAATCGATTTAATTAGTTTAAAACCATTTGATATGGAAACTATATCAAACTCAATAAGAAAAACAAATAGAGTAATTATTGTTGAAGAATGTATGAAGACTGGAGGTATTGGAGCAGAATTAATCGCATTGATAACAGAGGAGTGTTTTGATGATCTTGATGCTCGACCAATTAGATTATCTAGTCAAGATATTCCAACTCCTTATAATGGAAATCTTGAGAATTTGACTATAATCCAACCACATCAAATAATTAAAAAAATTGAAGAATTAATTAGTGGGAGTATATAGGCAATGAAAAGAAGGCAAGGCTGGCTTTTTTTTATTATATTTTTACTTACCTTATCTATTTATCGATTAATAAATTATCCATTACAATTGGGATTGGATTTACAAGGGGGTTCTCAACTTACACTACAAATTATTAAAGATGAAGGGAAGGTAACAAAGGATGAACTTGAAGCAGTTAATTCTGTTATTGATAAACGAGTTAACAACTTAGGGGTTTCAGAATCTAACTTGCAAACCCTAGGGGGAGATCAATTGATTTTAGAATTACCTGGAGAACAAAATCCATTAGTTGCTTCAAGAGTTTTAGGGAAGACTGCTTTATTAGAATTTAGGATTCAAAAAGAAGGTACATCAACAGATTTAAAAACCTTACAAATACAGAGATTGAATATTAAAGAATTAATTGAACAATATTCTTCTTTAGAAAAAAGTCAATTTAATGATAATTTCTTAGAAATTATTCAAGATGATATTAATGTGATAGAGCAAGAATTAAATTATTTAACTAATAGTACTGATTTATATGGGAAGTTAATTGAAATTAAAAAATATGTTGATAAAGAAATTACAAATTTATTTATAAAAACAGATTTAACTGGTAAAGATCTTATTAACGCAGGAAGGAGACAAGAACAAACAAATAGTAATTGGGAAGTTTTGTTAACTTTTAGTAACTCTGGAGGTGAAAAGTTTGCAGAAATCACAAAGTCAATTGCCGGAACGAATAAACTATTGGCTATTATTCTTGATGGAGAATCAATAAGTGAAGCTAGTGTTGGTAGTCAGTTTGTTAATACTGGGATTACAGGTGGATCAGCAACAATAAGTGGTAATTTTAGCGCTGAGAATGCAAGAGAATTAGAAGTTCAACTTAAAGGTGGTTCATTGCCATTACCAATTGAGATAGTAGAAACTAACACTATAGGGGCATTGCTGGGATCCAAAAATATTTTAAAAAGTCTTTATGCAGCAATTACTGGGTTAATTTTTGTTGGTTTATTTATGATTTTTAATTATAGAGTTCTAGGTTTTGTTTCAGTTCTCTCCCTAGTGCTTTATGGATTCTTTAACTTGGCACTATATTCTCTAATTCCTGTAACTTTGACTTTACCTGGAATTTCTGGTCTTATACTTAGCATTGGTATGGCTGTTGATGCAAATATTCTAATATTTGAGAGAATTAGAGAAGAATTATATGAAGGAAATACTCTTACTAGATCTATTGCTAGCGGTTTTCAAAGAGCTAATTCATCTATAGTTGATGGCCATATTACAACTCTTCTAAGTTGTTTTGTATTGTTTTTATTAGGAACAAATTTTGTTAAAGGTTTTGCTGCAACTTTAGGTATTGGAGTTTTAATAAGTTTGTTTACCTCATTAAATTGTTCTAAAACTATTTTGAGATTTTTTACAACATATCAATATTTAAGACAAAAAAATCTCTATCTACCTAAGAATAGATTTTCAAATTAAATTTTTTAATTAAAACTTTCTTATGAAATACAATCTTGAACTAATAAAAAATAAAAGAAAGATAATTGCTTTATCATCTGTTCTTATTTTGTTGAGTATACTGGGAATTTTATATTCTACTTTTAATACTTCATATAAGAAACCTATAAATTTAGGCATGGATTTTGTTGGGGGAAATGAACTAAGAATTGAGAGAGTTTGTGAAGAGGAATGTTCTAAATTTTCCCCTGATACAGTTATAGAAAATTTAAGAGAGATCTCTAAAAATAAATACTTTTTAAATAATATTAAATTACAATTCCAAAATGAAAATAAGTTAATTTCAATTAGAACACCTTATTTGAGTATTGAAGAATCTAATAGTCTTATTAGTAATCTTGATAGTATTATTGGACCTCTAAATTATGAGAGCAAGGATTCAAGATTAATAGGTCCAAAGCTTGGGAAAAGATTACTTTCCAATTGTGTTACTTCATTATTAGTTTCATTATTTGCAATATCTTTATATATAACTATAAGATTTGATAAAAAATATGCATTATTTGCATTATTAGCTTTATTTCATGATTTATTAATCGTTTTCGGTATATTCTCTTGGTTGGGAATTGTATTATCTGTAGAAGTAAATAGTTTATTTGCAGTATCTTTGTTAACTATCGCTGGCTACTCTGTAAATGATACTGTTGTTATTTTTGATAGAATCCGTGAAAATTTAAAATTAAAGAAAGAAGGATATAATGAAACTATTCAATTATCAGTAAACGAATCATTTAGGAGAACAACCTTTACCAGTATTACTACTCTTATACCCTTGTTAAGTATTATTTTGTTTGGGTCATATTCTCTATTTTGGTTTTCTTTGGCTTTATCTTTAGGAATTATAGTTGGAAGTTATTCAAGTATTTTATTGGCTCCATCTTTGTTGCTTAAAGACTGAGCTTAAGCTTCTAATTTTATGAAATTGAATTACTATTTAATAATTTTATTTTCATTAGTTTTAATAGATCTTTCTACTGAGCTAAGAATATTATTTGATCATTTTACTTTTAGTTCACTTTATTATGCTATAAATAAACATCCCTTAGCTATCTTTATACTTATTTCCTACCCATATTTATATAAAAAATTAATTAAGTAGTTTTTAAATATCTTTAAATGATTCTTTGATTAAAACCTGTATTACTACAGCTAATGGAAGAGATAGTATTAAGCCTAATGGACCAAAAATGAAGGTGAATCCAAATTGTGATATTAATGTTAAACCAGGAAGTATATTTGCTTTTTTCTTCATTATAGATGGCATTATTATATAACTTTCAATATTTTGAATGATTACATATGCTCCTAAAACGGCTAATGGTTTCCAAAAATTATCTAGTAGCGCAATTGAGATTGGGAATATACCACTAATAACTGGTCCTATATTTGGAATTATATTAAGAACCATAGCTATTAAAGCATTAGAGACGACATATTTGACATCTAATATAGATAAAACTATTAATGATAATAAACCTACTGATAATGAGCTTATGACCATAGAAAAGCTCCAATTTGTTAATGCAATATTACATTTTTCCAGAATATTTCTAAATTTGTTGCGATAATTTTTTGGAATTAATATTAGTATATTTTCTTTATATTGTTTTGGTTCAATAGAAATCATCAAACTCACCGCTAATACGAATATTAATTTCAAAAAACCTGAACCAAGATTCCCAGCTATATTAATTAAATTTTTAAAACTTTCTTGAATAGCTTTTGCAATAGTTGAGGCATCTGGAATGGTAACTACATTATTTATAAGACTGAATATGTCTATAACATTTTCAGTTTGTTCACCATAAAATAGGCTATTAAATTTATAAAGATTTGTATTAATCAAAATATTGATTTTTGATAAACCATTTGGAATATCAACGAGTATTTCATTGAATTCTTTTATAAAGGGGGGAAGTACCAGAATAAATATAGTAGAAACTAATACTGAAATAACAGTTAAGACTAAAAATAATGAAATCGATCGGGGAATTTTTAAAAACTTTTGGATTTGATTACATAAATTACATACAATATTTGAAATAACTAATGAGCAAATTATTAAGAGGAGAAAATCTCTTAAGATCCATATTATTAAAGAAGTGATTAAAATAAATACTAACTTGAAATATGATGGACTACTCAATTTTCAGAATGTTCTACTTCTTCTCAGAATATCCTAATCCATTTGATTTGGCATAACTATTTGCAAATCTCATAAATCTATCAAAGTCAGATGTGTTTTTCCAAATATAAACTGCCTCTAAAAATATCGGTTCTCCATCAACAAACTTTACTTTAACTTCCCTAGTAAGTATTTCACCTTCTGCATCTATCATACGCATACCAGTAATTTCACCATCTGTTATTGAGGATAATGCTTGAGGTTTTTCGAACGAGAATAGTGCTTGGCCTGTGGTACCATCTTTACTCCTAGTGAGTCTTATTTCCGGCACTACTGGTTCATCAGTTCCTTCGTAAAATTGTATTTTCGCAATTTTATTTGCTGTCATAGTAATCATCTAATAATTTTTTATATTAGGAAATATTTTTCAGATTCGTTTGTAATTATTTTATAAAACATTATTTAGTAACTCTAAGATCCTTTCATCATATTTTATGTCTGTTAAATCCAAAAACTTAATATTTGTTTTGCCAACCTTTTCATATTCATAACATTTATCGTAATAATCTAAGACTGATCTGCAAACTAATTCCCATTTCTCATTATTAATTGATTCAAGAGCAATTTTTGTTCTTTGTGGTCCTAATCTTTTTTTTATCCTTAATACAGATTCTTTAAGTTCCTCTTTTTTATAAACGCTATAAGTATCTATTAATTCATCTAATCTGTTAGACTCGCTCCTTAAAATTTCAATTCTTCTTGAATTTTTCATCTGATAGAAAAATTCATGCGGGATTTTGCATTTACCGATATTTGCACTTTCGGCTTCTACAAAAATATTATTAGATAATTTAAAAGAATTTATTTTTTCTGCAATTATATTTTCGAATTGTTCATTTGAGGGTTGTTCATTCATTCCTAAACCTCCAAATGTACTCCCTCTATGACAAGCATATCCTTCAAGATCAATAGTTTGATATTTATGTTTCTCAAGTAATGATAATAATCTTGTTTTACCTGTTCCTGTTTTTCCCCCAATCACTACAATGTTCAACTTTTTAGAAAAACTATCTAATACCCATCTTCTATATATTTTGTAACCTCCATTAAGTGTAACGAGATTTAATTTAAAACTATCTAGTAACCAGGCTATACTTTGTGAACGCATACCGCCTCTAGAACAATATATTCTTATGCAAAGTTCTTTATTTCTATTTTCAGAAATATTATTAAAAGAGTCAATATTCATAAATAAATCATCAAGAAGTGATTCCAATTTTTTTTCAAAAATTTTTAAACCTTCAATTACAGCATTTTTTCTTCCTTGTTTTTTATAAATCGTCCCAATTATTGATCTCTCATCATTATCAAATAATGGAATGTTAATAGAATTAGGCATGTGTCCTTTATAATATTCACCTGGGCTCCTAACATCTATAAGTGGTCCTTTAAAACTTCTAAATTTCTCTAGTTCTTTTCTTTTGAAATGCATGGATAGTTTTTATTTTTGATTGATTTTTTAAAATGAATAACAAAGAACAAGATAACTATAATAAATCTACATTAGACCTGATAAAAAAATTTGTAGATTCCAATCAAAGGAAAAGAATAAATTTATTAAAGCAAATAGAATCTGAATTCGAAAATATTTATAAACTTGGTCCAAATTTATTTGAAATCTTTGATAGGAATGGAGATGACTGGGCTGCTGGTTGGTTGTTACAAGTTTTAAAAAAATATAAGCCTGAATTTTTTGATAACAATAATTTCAATAATTGGTTTAATACTTATTCAGATATTGATATTAATTATAAAGATTTACAATTGAACTTAGTCGAGCAAAAATTTGAAGAAGCAGATAGATTAACAAGTTCATATTTGCGACAACTAGCAGGAAAACTTGCTGTAAAACGTGGATATGTTTTCTATAGTGAGGTTAAGAATATGCCATGTAATGATCTTCAAACATTAGATAGATTATGGACAATTTATTCTACTGGAAGATTTGGATTCTCAATCCAAGCAAAGATATTAAAATCAGTAGGAAAAAAATATGAATTAATGTGGCCTAAAATAGGATGGAAAAAAGAGGGATTATGGACTAGATATCCAGGATCTTTTTGCTGGTCATTGGATGCCCCTGATGGGCATATGCCATTAGTAAATCAACTGAGAGGAGTAAGATTAATGGACTCAATATTAAGACATCCTGCTATAGCTAAAAGACATAAAAATATTCTTTAAATGAGGTATCTAATAAGTTAAAATTAAATAAGTAACAAAATATTATTATGTCCTTATTTCGGGGCAAAAATATTTTAAAAAAATTTTTTAGGAAGCCAAGAATTAACTGGTCAAATTACGAGTTTGAATCTTCATTACAACTAAATGAATTTGTAGATCAATTATTAGAACCAATTAAGAAATCCCAATCGAACTATCTTATTAAACTTGGATTACATGAAGCTCTTGTTAACGCAGTAAAACATGGAAATAAATTAGATCCTAAGAAAAGTATTAGAGTAAGAAGAATAATTACTCCTAATTGGTGTGTTTGGCAAATTCAGGACCAAGGTAATGGTTTAGAATCAAAAAAAAGAAATTTCAAATTACCGAAAAAAATTAACAGTGTAAATGGACGTGGCTTATATATTATTAACGAATGTTTTGATGATATTAGATGGAGCAGTAAAGGTAATAGGCTTCAATTAGCTTTGAAAAGATGATTTTTACTAGGACAAGGTTGATCAACGTTAATTTCTTCTAGCCATTTAATACCTTCTTTAATATACTCAATTGTTTCTTTCTCATTACAGGAAATAATCAATTGACATAACCCTGCCGAAAAAAGTTCTGCAGCTCTTTTATGTTTATTTCCTTTATCTTTATGCCAGTCTAAATGATCAATTTTCAATTTATCATTAAGATTCTGTACTAGCTTTATGGTATCTTTATCCCAATTGGTCATAGAAATTTTTAATTATTTTGTAGCAGACCATATTTTGGTCATGAAAAAAGAATTTGATTTTACATCTTTAAAACCTACCTCTTCAATTTTAGAATCTATATCTTCTTTTATGTAATCACAATAAAAGGGTTCATGAAAAGTTTTATAAAAGTTCTCCATGATGGATGTAAAGTCAGGTGAATCGCTTATTTGAATTGAGTCAGCTAACACTAATGTTCCTCCTGGTTCAAGAACTCTAAAAAATTCATTTAATACTTTAGCTCTAATTGTTCTTGGTAATTCATGAAATAAGTAAACACAAGAAATGGATTGAAAGCTATCATTTTCAAATGGTAATTCTTCAGCATTACCTTTCATTAACTCGATTAAATCCCCATCTAATTCTGAAATATATCTACTTGCCTCTTTCAAGTATGAATCTGATAAATCAATACCTATAATTTTTTCTTTTGGGAATGCCGCCCTTAATTGTTTTAATGTTCTCCCTGAACCTGTAGCTACATCAAGTATTTTAATGGAACTTTTTTTTCTATCGCCAAAATTCTGGAGACCTTTTTTTAATGGTTTAATTATTCTCCTCCTCATTGAATCAGCACTTCCATTAAAAAGTATCTCAACTTGTAGGTCATAAATACTAGCGGAAAAATCTGATAAATAACCGTCTGTTTGATGATGAAAATTTCTCAAGTAATATTTGGGATAATTAGCTTTTTCTACCGATTTAGGGAGATCATCAAAATTTTGTTTTCTGCGTCTATCCCATGTATTAGGCATATCAAGCCAAATTTTTGGATATTGAGTCAAATATCTGAGCCAAGGCTCGTCAAATAATAATTTTTTCGGATAAATATTTTTTTCAGCATCATTCCAATCTTCTTCTCTTAAGTCATCCATTGAATTTTGAATTTGTAAGAGAAGATCCTTATCTATTTCAAAATTTTCAAGATTAGAATCGGGCAGAATAAAATTCATCAACCTTGAACTAATTTGCTTATGGGCAAATCCCGCTATGCTTTTACTCTGTTGGAGAGTTTTATATGCAATTTTTGAAAATGATTCCCTGGCCATTTTTTGTTATATGTATATATATTCCAACAAAAAAAAAATCAATTTGAGAATATTTTGTGATAATTCTCAAATTGAATTGTCTAAATAAAGGTTTTTTTAATTATGCGTCATAATACATGAAGAATTCATGTGGATGAGGTCTCTGTCTTAATTGTTGTACCTCTTCGTATTTGATATCGATAAAATTATCAATAAAATCTTCAGTAAATACACCACCGGCTAATAAATAATCTTTATCTGCTTTTAATGCATTGAGTGAATCATTGAGTGATGAAGGTACTGTATCAATTTTGGCAAGTTCGTCTGCTGGAAGTTCGAATAAATCAACATCTACCCCATCGCCTGGATCTATTTGATTTTTTATTCCATCAATACCAGCAAGCATCATTACGGAGAAAGCTAAATATGGGTTTGCGAGTGCGTCGCCTGATCTAAATTCTAATCTTTTAGCTTTAGGGCTAGGACCAGTTAAGGGAATTCTGACAGCAGCAGATCTATTACCCTCAGAATAAACTAAATTTACAGGAGCTTCAAATCCTGGGACCAATCTTTTATAACTATTTGTTGTTGGATTAGTGAATGCAAGGAATGAAGGGGCATGTTTAAGTATGCCTCCGATATACCATCTAGCTGTTTGAGATAAATTTGCATAAGCACCTTCACCAAAGAACAATGGCTGTCCACTCTTCCATAAACTCTGATGTACATGCATTCCAGTTCCATTATCATTAAATACTGGCTTAGGCATAAATGTTGCAGTTTTTCCATATTTTTTCGCAACATTTCTCACGACATATTTATATGTCATTACATTGTCAGCTGAATTTATTAAGGAATCAAATTTCATTCCAAGCTCGTGTTGTCCAGCTCCTGCAACTTCATGGTGATGTTTTTCTGTAGGAATACCTAATTGACCCATGAGTAAAAGCATTTCTGATCTTATATCTTGTGCTGTATCATTAGGCGCAACAGGGAAATAACCCTCCTTATATTGGATTTTGTATCCTAAATTTCCTCCTTCTTCTACTCTCCCAGTATTCCATGGAGCTTCTATAGTATCTACACTATAAAAGCAAGAACCCTCTTTTGAGTCATATCTGACATCATCAAACAAGAAAAATTCGGGTTCGGGTCCAAAAAATGCAGTATCAGCAATACCCGTAGATTCCAGGTATTTTAGTGCCTTTTGAGCTAACGATCTGGGACATCTATCATATGGCTCGCCACTCCTAGGTTCTTGTATGGAGCAAATCATACTAAGAGTTTTATGCTTATAAAAAGGGTCTATCCAGGCTGTACTTGCATCAGGAACCATTGACATATCAGAGGCATTGATTGCTTTCCAACCTCTTATTGATGAACCGTCAAATGCTAAGCCCTCCGTAAATGAATCCTCTTCTATCATGTCTGAAGTAAGAGTTAAATGTTGCCATTTACCATGAATATCTGTGAATTTCAAATCGATGAGTTCAATTCCTTCGTCTTTAATTTGACTTAAAACATCTTGTGGAGACTTAGACATAACTTTTGTAATACCTTATATGAAATTAATAACTTGGTGAGTCATGTTTTGTATCAACCGTAACTTTTTTAAAGACTAGATGAATTCTTTTAGTGTTTCGAATTATAAGTTTAATAATTGTTTACTTAAATATTTAAATTGAATTAATTTCCTTAAAAAAATATCGCTTATGTGGAGATATTAGTTTACTTTAAAAGTAATTGGATGTAATGCTTTGACAGAAGCAAAACTTATTTCGGCTCTAAATGAAGAGAATTTATCTCATTTCTCAAAGACTTATGTTCCCTCAAGACTTTTATTAGGGCCTGGCCCATCAAATGCACATCCTGAGGTATTAAAAGCTTTATCACTAAATCCAATTGGTCATCTAGATGAAGCATATATTTCATTGATGTCGGATGTACAGCAACTTCTCAGATATACTTGGCAATGCAATAATAAACTTACTCTTCCAATGAGTGGTACAGGCAGTGCTGCTATGGAAGCTTCAATTGCTAATTTTATTGAAGAAGGCGAAAAGATTCTAATAGCTAAAAAAGGATATTTTGGAGACAGACTAGTTGATATGGCAAATAGATATAAAGCTCAGGTTTCCGTTATGGAAAAACCTTGGGGCGAAGCTTTTTCTTACGAAGAAATTAAAAATGAAATAGAGACTAAAAAACCCGCTATATTTGCAATTGTCCACGCTGAGACATCCAGTGGAGTACTTCAACCTCTTGATGGGATAGGTGATGTTTGCAGAGAAAATAACTGCTTATTTTTAGTTGATGCGGTTACATCACTCGGTGCTATTGAATTATTGGTTGATGAATGGAAAATTGATCTAGCATATAGTTGTAGCCAGAAGGGTTTAAGTTGTCCACCAGGATTAAGCCCATTTACCATGAATAAGAGAGCAGAAGAAAAGCTAAGTGCAAGGACAACCAAAGTTCCTAATTGGTATTTAGATTTATCACTCTTAAATAAGTATTGGGGTTCTGATCGTGTTTATCATCATACAGCTCCAGTAAATATGAATTTTGCTATACGTGAAGGTTTGCGTTTAATTGCGAATGAAGGTTTAGATAATGTTTGGAACAGGCATAACAATAATGCAAGGAAACTATGGAATGGTTTAGAAAGTCTTGGGATGGAATTACATGTATCAGAGGAATATAGACTGCCAACATTAACAACAGTTAAAATACCTCCAGCAGTTGATGGAGATGGTTTTAGAAATCATCTTTTAACAAACTTTGGAATAGAAATAGGAAATGGACTTGGAGAATTATCAGGGAAGGTTTGGCGCGTAGGACTAATGGGTTTTAATTCAAGTCAGGAAAATGTTGATAGATTATTAAACCTTTTTGATACTGAGCTAAAGAAATTTTCTATTTTTGAGTCCTCAACTCTTTAAACCAAATCTGTAAAATTTGACTACATTCCTCTTCTAAAATCCCTCCAATTATTTTCATTTTATGATGAGCACTCTCATGTCTTGATAAATCAATTGAACCCCCCAATCCACCTCTTTTCTTATCGAAGGCCCCAAAAACAACTTTACCCATCCTCGCTTGAATAAGAGCAGAAGAACACATAGTACAAGGTT
Source organism: Prochlorococcus marinus CUG1438 (assembly GCA_017644325.1). Lineage (NCBI taxonomy): Bacteria > Bacillati > Cyanobacteriota > Cyanophyceae > Synechococcales > Prochlorococcaceae > Prochlorococcus > Prochlorococcus marinus. The sequence continues at coordinate 180,874 of JAEPLS010000002.1, forward strand.
CTAAATTTGTGATAAGAGTACATTCATTAAATCTCCAATCATTTTTTATCAGAGATGCCTGTCTAAGTGCCATTATCTCTGCATGACCTAATGGGTCTTTATTATTATTTCTTTTGTTTACCCCTCTTCCAATACATCTTCCCCTCTCATCTAATATTATTGAACAGATTGGTAACTCAATTTTTCCAATTTCTTCTGATCTCCTTAATATTGATTTCATCCACGAAATGTATTTTGAATTATTTGTTTCTATTTTTTGTTCATTATTACTATTTCCATTTTCAAAAATATATCTCATTTAACAATATTGAGAATAGACTTATTAATAGATATTTTATCTGATGACTGAAGATTTAATTAATAATAAAGATATATATTTCCCATCTTATCTAGGGACTAATGACAGATTGATTACTCTACTTAATGGGGTAAGTCGAACTCTTTGTGAATGGTTCAGTAAAGCCGATAAAAATGGTCCTTTACCTTTTGATGAAAATTTTAAGTGCAATATGCCTCAAGAAGATGGTAACTCTGCAGAAGATTTGTTCTCTGAGATTGAATCTCTTTTGAATAATTCTTTTAATCCAGTACATCCTGGATCATTAGCTCACCTTGATCCCCCACCATTAATTTTTTCTATTTTAGGAGACTTAATTGCTGCTGGTTTAAATAATAATCTTCTTGCTTACGAGTTATCCCCAAGTGTAACTTTGCTAGAGGAATCATTATGCAAATGGTTTGCAATGAAAATAGGTTTTAATGAATCGTCTGGAGGTATAGCGGCTAGTGGAGGTACATTGAGTAATTTAAATGCACTAATAGCAGCTAGAAATACTGCTGGTTTAGGATCTGACCCATGTTCTGTACTTTTAGTTAGCGAAGATGCACATTCTTCTTTTATAAAGTGTATAAAAATTATGGGTCTCGATGAAAAAAATCTTGTAAGGGTAAAAACTGATAATAAAGGTCGTATGGACGTAGACAACCTCATAAATAAAATAGATAAATGTTCATTAGAAAATAAAAAAATCTTTGCTATTGTTGCTACTCTAGGAACAACTATCAGAGGATCAATTGATCCAATTAAAGATATAAGTGAAATATGCAGATTTAGGAAAATATGGTTACATATCGATGGCTCCATTGGAGGGATTTTTGCAATAACTTCTATTCCCATAGAAGGTTTAAATTATATTAAAGAAGCTAATTCAATAACAATTAATCCACAAAAAATATTAGGTATTACAAAGACCTCCTCCCTGTTATTGGTATCAAATATGAGTACATTGGGAAAAACTTTTTCTACTGGACTACCCTACATATCATCTAAAGAAAACATTATCAACAGAGGAGAAATAGGTATACAAGGTTCTAGACCTGCAGAAGTTATAAAACTTTGGCTTGGATTAAGATTTCTAGGTATGAAAGGAATAGAGGATATATTAGGATCGTCAATAAACAAAAATAAGTATTTCATTAAAAATATAAATAAAGATAAGTTTGATATATATTCTGGTCCATTACACATAGCTTCATTCATCCCGCAGGGTCTTACTTCAAAAGAGTCAGAAGCTTGGACACAAAATAAAATTAATGAATTAAAGAAAAAGAATTTTATGCTTTCTAGACCAAAATTTAAAGATAAATATTTTTTAAGAGTTGTAATGGGAAATTACAATACAAAAGAATCTCATATAAAAGAATTAATAAATCTTTTAAATGATTATCCATGACCACCGGCAGACCTAAAATTATTGCTTTAATAACAGGATTTATATCTATTGCCATTTGTATTGCGTACTTACTTTTTATAACTATTTTTGATTTTAGAACTATTCTTAATGATTATTTATCAAACATTACATAGAAGATGGAGGCAATCTATTTTCTGATTTCAAAATTTTTGTGATTTCTATTTTAGAAATAGCTTCTTTGACGAAATTTGTTAAAAATTCCTCTCTGGTACTAAGTTTATAGATCTTATCTACCACTTCTTGAATACCGCCATCTCCCCAATTCTGACCATTTTTAAAATATTCAATCAAACTAAGACCTACTATCCTAAATAACCAAGCCGCTGTAATGGATTGTATTGACTTAGATATGATAATTTTAGTAAAGCTTGTGGCTAAAACTGGAGAAATAATTGCCAGACCACCTTTTAAAATACCTAATTTAGCCAATGTACTTATAAGTGATTTAGATAAATCCTTAGCATTGTTTTTTGTAAGTTTAATTTCATATATTTTGGATAATTCTAATATCATTTGCACGTTCACTGAGGTAGTAGTAAGAAAATCTAAAGCAGGTAAAGGATTAACTAGTATTACTCCTCCTGTTATCCACATATATTTATTAATTATTTTATTTGAGATTAAATATCTCTGTTCCTGTATAAAATTTTTACTTTTAATACCTAATTTATTTGAACGAAAGAGTATATTATCGGCTAACAACTCTTCTCCACTAGCATATAGTGTTTCTACAATTTCTCTAAATAAACTTCCCACGTCTGGACCTATAAATATGGTATCTGATTTTTGGTGATGAGATGATTGTGGGATCGCGATTGTTTGTACAACTGAAATATTATTTTTTCTTGCGGAAGTAATAGAAATTATATTTTTTTTAATGAGGTTATTATCATCTCTAGACCTTAGATCACATTTATTTAAAACTATAATAATTTTTTTTCCTATTTTTAATAATTCCTCAATCAAATAATTTTCGTATTTATTAATATCCTGGTCTAATACAAAGAGAATCAAATCAGAATTTGAAGCTTCTAAAATTGTCAATTTTTCTCGCTGTTCTCCTAAGTTAGATGGTTCAAACAATCCGGGAGTATCAATTATGCTAATATTTCTTTTTAAAATTGGAATACGAATTTTATAACTATTTATTTGCTTTGTTGTACCAATCTTTGCAGATGTTTGTCCGATAATATTTTTTAATAAAGATCGCGCTATTGATGTTTTTCCAGAGGAACCTGCTCCAAAAAGTGTAACTTTATAATCTCCCGTTTTCAATTGTGATTCAAGTTTGTTTTTTTCGTAATTAAGCAATTCAAAATTAACTTTATCGCTAATTTTTCTATTTATTTTATCGATGCTATCCAAACTTGTCTTCGCAGCTCCATAAGTATTTTTGATTGAATGTGGATATTTTTTATTGGTGTAAAAAATTTTATAAACAATTCTCTTAAATAATTTCTTATCAAGAATATATAAAATGTAGATTAAAAATACTAGGAGTAAAAGAGTATAAAAATTTAATAACCTAATTAATATAGTAAACAGAAGATATATAGTTATACAGAAAATAAAATATTTAAGGTATTTTAATTTTAAGTAATTCATATCAACTATTACTTTTAAAAACACTATAAAGGAATAATATAAAACCAATATTTATTGAGATATCGGCGATGTTAAATACTGGAAAATTTATTATATTTAAATTTATAAAGTCTATTACAAAACCATTTAATACTCTATCAATTCCATTACCAATAGTCCCACCAAGAATAAAACTATAAGAATAGATTTCTAATGGATTAACTGATTGTTTTCTTAATATTAGAAATAAAAGTATTAATGAAAAAATAATACTTATTATAGATAAAAAAATTCTACTGCCACTGAATAGGTTAAATGCCGCGCCAAAATTCCTTACAAAATCTAATTTGAATAAAATATAATTAGTATTTACTAAAACTTTATAATTATGAGAAATAAAATATTTCGTAAATTGATCTATAAGCACAATTAAAAACGTTATAAATAAAAAATATATTTTTTTTTGTGACTCGTAATTCATTATTTATTATATTTTAAATACTTTATTGGCTTAATAAGTAATATTAGAGGAACAAGCATAATTAAATGATATCCAATTTTACCTACAGAATATTTCCCAAAATTGTAAAGAACTGTATTAAATTGATTGTAAAATAATAATTGTATAAAGTTATAAAATATTCCTGTCAAATGCATAGAAAGAATAGCTAAAAATCCATTTATTAAAAAGTTAAAAATATTTATTTTGTTATTCATATTTAAATTATCGATTATTATTATTAATGGAAATATTCCCAATAAATAACCAAAATTAGGAGTAAGCAAATAACCTATTGAACCTCCTTGATGAAAAACTGGGGCTATAAATAACCCAAAAAAAATATATATAGCAAATGCTCTTAAAACAACTTTTTTATTAAAAATAAGTGTTAGAGAAACTATTGTAGGAATTTGCAATGTTATAGGCATCTCTAAGTTAGTAAAAGAATTATTAATAGATGAAAATGGAATAAAGACAGGGAGCATTGTTGATATTATTAATGATTGAAGGCATATTAGTATCTCAATTAATTTATAAAAATTGAGCATGATGATAAAAACTTTTTATAAACTTCTTAATGCAACAATTGGATCTAACTTAGAAGCTCTTTTCGCTGGTAAAACGCCAAATATCAAACCTATTGATCCTGAGATGATCATGGTGGATACAGTTGTTGTAATCCCAACAGATGCAGGAAGTGGTGTTATCAGGGATAAAAGAAAAACTCCAGACAATCCGCTTGTTGTACCTATTAATCCTCCAATTGTAGATAAAATCAATGCTTCAATTAAAAATTGAATTAATATATCTGATTGTTTAGCTCCAATTGCTTTTCTTAGACCTATCTCTTCTGTTCTTTCACTAACAGAAACCAACATTATATTCATGATTCCTATACCTCCAACCACTAATGAAACTGCTCCTATACCTGCCAATAGAAATGTTAGCCCACTTGTTATGTTAGTTACTATATTTAATGCATCTTCTTGAGATCTAACTGCAAAGTCATCATCTCTTATTATTTTATGCCTTTGTCTTAATAAATTAGTAATTTGAAATTTTGCAGCGCTGGTTGCATTTTTATTTATCGCTTCAACACTAATGAAGCTTAAACTTACACCATATGTTGGATCTTTCCCAGTAATTCTATTTACCATAGTTGTTAGTGGAATATAGGCATTTTTGTCTTGATTACTTCCAAATACAGCACCTTTTGGTTTTAATATTCCGATAATTTCATAAGTATGATCTTTAATTCTGATTTTTTCCCCAAGTGACGAGGATTTATCCTTAAAAAATTCGTCTTTAAGATCAGGTCCTATTACTACATAACTTCTGGCACTATTAACATCACTTTTTGATAAAAATCTACCCTTATCAACTTCAAAGCTTCTTACATCAACAAACTCTGGTGTAACTCCTGCAATTGATATATTTAGGCTTTTAGAATTTGATTGCACTATTTCATTAGCAGAAATTTGAGGAGCAACTTTTTTAACTGTTGGGACTTGATTACTTATTGCTACAGCATCTTCTAAAACTAGATTTTTAGGAAATGAAATACCTCTTCTTCTTGTGTCATTATTTCCAGGAACAATGAATAAAACATTTGCACCTAAATTACTTAATTGGTTTTTTGCTAATGTTTGAGCACCTCTTCCAAGTCCAACAAGTGTAATAACTGATGCATTTCCTATTATTATCCCTAGCATTGTCAATGAACTTCTTAATTTGTTTGATACTAATGTTTTTGTAGCCATTCCTAAGGCTTCTTTTACTGAGATATTTCTAGACATATTTATACTTGTCTATTGTTTCATCATCATCTTCAATTTGTCCCATGTATATAACACCTTCATTAAGCTGCAATGTAATAAGATCACCATTACTAATCTGATGATTAGTAATATTATCTAAATTACAAATCGTAGAAATCTTTATATTATTTTTGTTAAACAAAGCGTAAACATCATTTACATTTTGGTTCGTAACAATACCTCCAATATTTTTACTAAGTGGAATATTTTCCATTAATTCAACCGGCACGAATAATATTTCTCCTGGGCAAATTAGGGATACATCAAGATTACTTTTTATTATTCTTGCTTTACCTGTTACACCGATTTCCCCTATTGAAATTCCTCTTGATACAATCTTTCTTACTAAACCAACTTTTATTAGATCTGTTGAGCCGCTAATGCCAGTTAATGTGCCTGCGGTTTGAACTACTAAATCTCCTTGATTTAGGATTCCCATCTCCTGGGCAATCTGCATAGCTAAACTAAAAGTTTTTGCTGTTCTTTCATCATTTTTAACTACTATGGGAGTAACTCCCCATACAAGTTGCAATCTCCTTGCTACACTCCTCTCTGTAGTAGTTGCCAAGATAGGTGTTGGTGGTCTGAACTTACTTACATTTCGAGCGGTAGAACCTGATTTTGTTAATGGGATTATAGCTCCTGCATCAAGTTGTCTTGCTATATTACTTACAGCTGCACTAATAGCATTTGGGATCGTACTAGGTAAGTGGCTTTCAATAGCTTTAAGTGGATAATCCCTTTCTATTCTTCTTGCTATAGTTGCCATCGTTTCTACTGCCTCGACAGGATAATCGCCAACAGCAGTTTCGTTTGAAAGCATTACTGCATCTGTTCCATCCAGAATTGCATTTGCAACATCACTGACTTCGGCCCTAGTTGGCCTTGGATTAGAAGCCATAGAATCAAGCATTTGAGTCGCTGTAATTATTGGAATACCTAATGAATTAGCTTTTCTTATTAATTCCTTTTGTAAAAGAGGAACTTCTTCAGCAGGCATTTCTACACCTAAATCACCTCTTGCAACCATAACCCCATCACATAGAGGTAATACTGTATCTATTTGATCAATAGCTTCGAATTTTTCTATTTTTGCGACTACTGGTGTTGAATGCCCATTTTTGTTTATCAAATCTTTTATCTCATTTATATCGGATGGATTTCTCACGAAACTTAGTGCTATCCAATCAACCCCTTCAGATAAACCAAATTTCAAATCCTCCTTATCTTTTTCTGTTAATGCTTTCACTGATAATTGAACATCTGGGAAATTAACACCCTTATTATTAGAAAGAACCCCCCCTACAGTAACCAGACACTCTAAAAGATTAGCGTCTCTATCAACCTTTTCTACAGTCATTTCAATTTTACCATCATCTAAAAGTATTCTTTTTCCTTCGCTAACTTCTTGAGAAAGTTTGTCGTAAGTTACATTTGCAATAGTATTTGAACATTCGACTTCATTCGACGTGAGGGTAAATTTATCACCTTTTTTAACTTTTACTGGACCATCTTTAAAACGCCCTAATCTTATTTTAGGTCCTTGAAGATCTTGCAATATTCCAATATCTATATCTAATTTTTTTGATACTTCCCTTATAGTTTTAATTCTCGCAGCATGATCTTTATGATCTCCATGTGAGAAATTTAATCTGAATGTTGTTACTCCCGCTTTAATTAAATCTTTAATTATTTCTTCAGATTGAGTTGCAGGGCCAATTGTTGCTACTATTTTTGTTCTTCTTTTTAAATCAATATTCGACATATATAGATAATATTGCTAGATATAAATAAATTTACCATACCCAAAGTTAGTTATTTAAGTCATGGATTTTAAAACTTATCAGAAAAAAGCTAGAGAAACAGCACAATATCCAGATTTAGGCTCAAATAATATTTATCCAACCCTTGGTTTAGTGGGAGAGGCTGGTGAAGTAGCAGAGAAAGTAAAAAAAGTTATAAGAGATAAAAATGGAATATTTGATTATGAATCAAAATTAGGTATTAAAAAAGAACTGGGAGATGTTTTGTGGTACGTTTCAAATCTTTGTACAGAATTAAATTTTAGTTTAGAGGATGTTGCATTACAAAATCTCGAAAAATTAAAGAGAAGAGCTGCCGAAGGGAAGATAAGTGGTTCTGGAGACGATAGATAAATTCAGCTATACCCTAAGCTTGCATACTGGAGATTTGTAATTAAGTTTTGAATAACATTTAAAAGTAAAAAAGCTAGTAAAGATGAAATATCAAATCCACCTATTGGAGGAATAATACCTCTAAAAATGTTTAAATAAGGATCTGTTATAGAAGTTAATGCAGATAAAACACCGTTACTCCAGTCAATACCGGGAAACCATGTAAGTAAGATTCTTATTATTAATATGAAAGAATATATTGATAAAGTTTGGCCTAGAACTGCAAAAATCTCAGATAACATTATATTGTCGTAATTTAGTATATTCTAACATTTACTTATTATTGTTGCTTCCTATCTTTGAGAGATATTCATTACTAACAGCAAAAGTTTGAAAAAACTTTTCTGATAATGATAACCAATATGATCTACCATCTTTTTGCTTCCTTTTAATTATGAACTTCTTTTCTAATAGTTCCTTAATATGATCATAAGCTCCTGAACCTCGAAGAAGTATAAGATCAGATTGTAGAATCTTTTTTTTGATTGCAATGGTTGCTAACGTTCTTAATTCGGATGTTTTTAAATCAGAAGGAAGTAAATCATCGACAAATTCATTAAGGCTAGATTTGAGTTCGAGAGCAAAACTGTTATTTACTTCATTTAACTCAATAGCTGATTTTGAATTAGAATATTTATTTTTGAGATCTTTTATTGCATCATTTATTGAGTTGATATCAGAATTAGTAATTTCTGAAAGATCTTTTTTGGTTATTGGTCTACCTTTCAAATATAGAACAGCTTCAACTTTAGTAACTAGATCTATATCAGATATTGGCTTGGTATTCAGAGCAGATTGATTGATTTTTATTACCTAAATCATACCTAATTTACCTTATTTTTATTCTGGTGCACCAAGGAACAATTTATATGTTTCGTTTTTAGTTTCATCCCAGTATTTATATCCTAATATTTTTACAAAATTGTTCCATTCTTTAATTTCACTTCTATCTATTAAGACTCCAATAACAATTTTTCCTACATCAGCACCGTAATTACGGTAGTGAAATACACTTATTGACCAATTAGAATTCATATTTTTTAAGAAATTAATTAAGGCTCCTGGTCTTTCAGGAAATTCAAATCTGTACAACAACTCCACATAATTTCTATTATTCAATTCTTTGAAATCCTTTGGTAATCTACCCCCAACCATATGTCTAAGATGATTTTTAGATAATTCATCATTGCTTATGTCAATAAATGGGTATTGTGAATTTCTAAATTCTTCTAAAAGGTTTTTTTTATCAATTATTCCATAAACTTGTACTCCTACAAATATCTGCGCATTTATAGAATCAGACATTCTATAGCTAAATTCAGTTAAATTTCTATCATTAAGCAACCTACAAAAATCAATTAAACTTCCAGCACGTTCTGGTATTTCAACAGCCATCATTACCTCTTTACATTCCCCAAGTTCCGCTCTCTCTGCTACAAATCTTAGCCTCTCAAAGTTCATATTTGCACCACAAGCAATCGCAACCATTCTTTTATTGGAATAATGCGAAATAAAGATATCTTTTTTCATACCAGCAATTGATAATGCTCCAGCTGGCTCTAGTATCGATCTAGTATCTTCAAAAACATCTTTTATTGCGGCGCATATTTCATCTGTGTTAACCCTAATCATCTTATCTATATATTTTCTACCAATATCAAAAGTATTATTACCAACTTTTTTAACTGCGACTCCATCAGCAAATTGTCCAACTGAAGATAATTCTACGATTTTTGATTGTTCCAACGATTTTGACATTGCATCTGCGTCTTCAGGTTCAACTCCAATTATTTTAACTTCAGGCCATATTTTTTTAATGTATATTGATATTCCTGATATCAATCCACCACCACCAACTGCAATATAAATGGCATGAGGTTTATGTTTTAATTGTTGTTCAATTTCAATAGCTATTGTTCCCTGACCCGCTATTACCTCTGGATCATCAAAAGGATGAATAAAACATAAATTTTGGTCTTGGCTAATCCTTATCGCCTCTCTATAAGTTTCATCATAATTATCTCCAAATAATATTACTTTGGCTTTTAAATTTTTTACTGCGTTTACCTTTACTAAAGGCGTTGTAATGGGCATTAATATTGTTGCCTGACAATTTAACTTAAGGGCACTTAGTGCAACTCCTTGAGCATGATTACCTGCACTTGATGTAATAACTCCTTGTTCAAGCTCTGATTTAGTGAGCTTACTCATCTTGTTATATGCACCTCTAATTTTAAATGAAAATACATCTTGAAGATCTTCTCTTTTTAAGAAAATTTCGTTTTTAAGAGTATTACTTAAATTATGAGCTTTTTCTAGAGGTGTTTTTTTCGCAACTTCATAGACTTCAGCTTGAAGTATTTTCTCAAAATAATCATTCATATTTATATTATTAGCATTAATTATTAATCTAATTAAAACATTACATGATCTATTTAGAAAAAAATACTCATTTTGCACCTCGGCGTTTTAGATTATATAGATACCTATTTTTATTCAATGCTTTTAAGTGAGTTAAGTCATCCAAATCAACTACATGACTTAACAGTTTCACAATTAGAAGAAATTGCTTGTCAAATCAGAGAAAGACATCTTCAAGTAGTATCTACAAGTGGTGGACATCTTGGTCCCGGATTAGGCGTAGTTGAGCTGACATTGGCTTTATATCAAACTCTGGACCTTGATTTAGATAAAGTTGTCTGGGATGTAGGACATCAAGGATATCCTCATAAATTAATAACTGGACGATACGCTGAATTTGATTCCCTTAGACAACAAAATGGAGTAGCTGGATATTTAAAAAGAAGTGAAAGTAAATTTGACCATTTTGGTGCTGGTCATGCCAGCACCTCTATTTCTGCTGCTTTAGGGATGGCAATAGCAAGAGATAGAAAAGGCGAAAATTATAAATGTGTTGCTGTTATTGGAGATGGAGCATTAACTGGAGGAATGGCTTTAGAAGCTATAAATCATGCAGGTCACTTACCAAATACTCCCTTAGTTGTAGTATTAAACGATAATGATATGTCTATATCACCTCCAGTTGGTGCACTCTCATCTTATCTAAATAAGGTGAGACTTAGCCCCCCATTACAATTTTTGTCGGATAGTGTTCAAGAGAGTGTAAAAAATATACCTCTTATTGGAAAGGATATTCCGGAAGAATTAAAGAATATTAAAGGAAGCGTGAGACGTTTAGCTGTCCCAAAAGTAGGTGCGGTTTTTGAAGAACTTGGATTTACATATATGGGTCCAATCGACGGGCATGATATTGGAAATCTAATAACTACATTTAATGCTGCTCATAGACTTAATAAACCTGTACTTGTTCATGTAGTCACTACAAAAGGTAAAGGATATCCTTATGCGGAGGCTGATCAGGTTGGTTACCATGCACAGTCTGCATTTGATCTCACTACTGGAAAATCAATTCCGTCAAAAAAACCAAAGCCTGTAAGTTACAGTAAAATTTTTGGTCAAACTTTATTAAAAATATGTGAACAAGATAGCAAGGTTATTGGTATCACTGCAGCAATGGCTACTGGTACTGGATTAGATTTGTTGCAAAAAAATATTCCAGATCAATACGTTGATGTAGGGATTGCTGAACAACATGCAGTTACACTTGCAGCAGGAATGTCTTGCGATGGTCTTAAACCTGTCGTAGCTATTTACAGTACTTTTCTTCAACGAGCTTTTGATCAATTAATTCATGATGTAGGTATACAAAATTTACCTGTATCGTTCGTACTTGATAGAGCTGGGATAGTTGGCGCAGATGGTCCTACTCACCAAGGGCAATACGATATCAGTTATATGAGATCCATACCAAACTTTGTATTAATGGCACCAAAAGATGAATCTGAATTGCAGAGAATGTTAATTACATCTATTAACCATAAAGGTCCAACAGCATTGAGAATACCAAGAGGTTCTGGCTTAGGTGTAGCAATTATGGATGAGGGTTGGGAACCTTTGAATATAGGAGAAGCGGAAATACTAGAAGAGGGAAATGATATTTTAATTATTGCTTATGGATCAATGGTTGCTTCAGCTATCAAAACAGCAGAAATATTGAAAACTATGAACATTAATGCATGTATTGTAAATGCAAGATTTGTAAAACCTCTAGATGAAAACCTTATTATTCCTTTAGCAAGTAGGATTAAAAAAGTAGTAACTATGGAGGAAGGAACTTTAATAGGTGGATTTGGCTCTGCAATTGTTGAATTATTCAACGATAAGGAAGTAAATATTCCTGTTTACAGAATTGGTATTCCTGATGTTTTAGTAGATCATGCATCACCTGATCAGAGTAAAGAGAAATTAGGTCTTATGCCTGATCAGATGGCAGATAAAATTATCGAGAAATTTAAATTAAAAAGTTAAAAAACCCTTTAAATAAAGATTTATAAAACTCCTCGTGATGCTAGTCCAAGGATAGCTCCAATTCCAAAAATGTGACCAAGGCAATTAGCTCCCACAACTGATGCGTGACTTAAACCACCATAGAATTTTGAATTGGGTATTTCAAAACCTTCATTAGGTTTTCTAATAGTTGCTCTAGCAATTGCATAAGCAAAAACATTACATGCAATCATAACAACGGCGCATTTTGGTGACCATTCGAATGTTGCTGGGGCAGAAGCAGCTGCAAATAATGTAGTAAACATAAAAAATCGTTATTTTCATATATTCTCTAATACTTTTACCTAAAAAACACAAAATTGTAAAAGGTCTTAAGAGTTGTTTACTTCTAAGTTATTTAAAATCTTTATGAATCCAAACAAAATAACAAAATCGCTTAGTGTTAAAAAAGATTCTGCTAAACCATGCAAGAAGTCGATCTCAACAAGGGTTTTATCGTAGTAATTTAATGTGTAGATAGAAATTATTATTGTTATGAAAACAAATAAAACTGTTAAGGAAAAACCAGTTTTTACAAATTTATTAACAGATTTAATTTTATATAAATAAAACAAAAAGACTGCATATGGAAATATAGACAATGCGAACAAAGCTGTATTGTCAATTAAAGCTAATTTTTCTATAAATTTTATAAATAAATCATTCATAACTCTTTTTCGTTTTAAAAATAGTGAATGATGCGAGAGCTAATGTTGAATTTCCAATAAATGTAAATATCCCTTGAAGCGTTACTAATCCATACAATGTATCTTGATTATCATAGATATGCCAAGTTATAGCGCACATAGCTCCTATTAAGTTTGGGACCATAGCTAAGCTTAACCAAAAAAATAAATTATATTTTTTATATTTAGAAATTTTATATATCACAAAGATGGTAAATATCCATTCAATGACTGAAGAGATATGAATTAACCAAGTTCCAAATGAAAGTTCGTGCAAAATTTATAATTTTTTCTTTAGTATATTAAGTACTTCCTTGGCATGATTTATAGGTAAAACACTTATCCATCTATAAGAAATTTCCCCTTCTGGAGAAATTAAAAAAGTATTTCTATCTGAAAATGGAGGAATCCAAGAACCATATTTTTCGCTAATAATACCTTCAGGATCAGATAATAAAGTGTAGTTTATGGATTTCTCGCTGCAGAAACTTTCATGAGAATCTTTTTTATCAGCGCTAATCCCAACAATTTCAGCATTATATTTTGAAAAATCTTTTTTTAATTCAGAAAAACCTTTAGCTTCAAGAGTGCAACCTGCAGTAAAGTCCTTTGGATAAAAATACATAACAAGCCATTTACCTTGAAAATCATTTAATTCCCATATTTTTTTTAATTTTATGTTTTTATTAAAACCTTCCAATTGAAAGTTAGGAGCCATATCGCCAACTTCAGGAGCAAAATCAAAAGCTATTGCTAGATTACAATTAAATAAAAAAATGAAAGATATTAATAAACTTACAACTAAATTTCTCATCAAATTTAGAATTTTTTTAAATCAACTCCATTTGATTTAGCAAATTTATCTAATCCTACTTTTTGTATAGATTTTAGTGCTTTGGTACTAATTTTGATATTTACCCATTTTTTGCCTTCTTCCCACCATAGTCTCCTTTTTTGGAGATTAACTTGTTGTAATTTTTTTGTACGAATATGTGAGTGACTTACAGCCATCCCATTATTAGCTTTAGCACCAGTTAGTTCACAAACTCTTGACATATTTTTGAGTTATATCTTTAAAAATTTTAACACACGACTCAATTTGTTGAATTAAGCAATTCTGAAATTAATTCGGCGTTATTATTTTGTAAATTAATGATCTGTTCTTGATCTAATCCACCAACAGATAGTTTAGCCATATCGTAAACATGATTAGCAATTTTAGATGCCAATGGATTTTCTATAGGATCTTTTTTATCAATAATTATTTTGTTGCTTGTAATTTTATTAAGACCAACAATAAGAGGATGTTCCTTGTTAATTAAAAGCACATGATATTCAGGTAAGCCAGGCATCTTTTGTTCCATGTAAGCTCCCATATCATTAATTCTTCTCATTTGCTCTGGAAGCAAGATCATCGCAGGTGGAGCACCTTTACTTGAAAGTGACTGAACTTTTACTGTTACTTTCTCATTGTTAAGTGCTTTTACAATAATATCTCTAAGATTATCTGTATTTGATTTGCCATCTTTATCTACAATTTCTTTAGATTCATTATCTTCTAGTTCATTTATTTCTGAATCAACTCTTTGGAACTGATAATCTTCATTTTTACTTTCTAACCAAGGAAGAAATTGTGCATCAATTAACGGATCTGATTTAATAACTTCTTTATTATCCGATAGACAGATATTTAATGCGCTTGATTGCGCGATAGAATCTGAACAGTAAATTATTTTTTTAGATTCGGTTATTTTATTTCGATCTTTGTAATTTGCCAGAGTTGTGAAATATTTATCATTGGATTTGATAAGCGACTTATTTTCAATGTATTTAGTTACGTCGTTCTCCGAATTTATGATTGTTTCGAAAATTATACTGTTATCTACTAAATCAGCAAATTTTTCATCTTCGATAGCACCAATTTTAATAAAAGCCGAGATAGAATCCCAAATTTCAGCATAAAATTCTGGAGAATTTTTTATCAGTTCCTTAAGTTTGTTGGCGATTTTTTTTGAAATAAATGATGATATTGATCTTACTTTTCTATCTGTTTGTAATGCACTTCTACTGACATTTAGAGGTATATCTGTAGAGTCTATTACTCCTCTTAGAGGTAAAAGATATTTTGGTACAATCTCTTTAATTGAATCGCTAACGAATACTTGATTACAAAATAGTTTAATCTCTCCTTTTTCCCAATCAGCTCTGCCAGACAACTTAGGGAAATACAATATCCCTTGTATGTCATATGGATAATCAGTATTTAGATGAATCCATAGCAGTGGATCACCCTGAAAAGGATACAGGTATTTATACAACTCAATATAATCTTCATCTTTTAATTCACTAGGTTGTTTTCTCCAAGGAGGGTTTTTCTTATTAATTGTCTCACCTTCTAATAAGACATCTATTGGCATAAAATCACAATATTTTTTTATTAATGATTTAATCCTTTCAGGCTCAATAAACTCTTTTTCTTCGTCAAGTAAGTGAAGTATCACATCTGTACCGATTTTCTCTCTTTCTGACTCCTCTAATGTGAAATTTGGAGATCCATCACAAGACCATTTAAAAGCTTTTGATTTTCCAATTGCTGATTTAGTTAATATATCAACTCTATCTGCCACCATGAAACTTGAATAAAAACCAAGTCCAAAATGACCTATAAATTCATCATTATCTTTTTTGTATTTTGTTAGAAATTCTTCTGCGCTAGAGAATGCTACTTGGTTAATGTACTTCTTAATTTCCTCATCGTTCATTCCAATTCCATTATCAGAAATCGTTAGAGTATTTTTCTCACGATCAATAGATATTTTTACTTGAGCTTCTTCAGTATTTTCGCAATCGCCTGCCATAGATGCCATTCTTCGTTTACTTATTGCGTCAACACCATTACTAACAAGTTCTCTTAAAAAGATTTCATGGTCAGAATAAACTGCCTTCTTGATAATTGGGAAAATATTTTCGGTATTAATACGAATTTCGCCTTTTTCCATTTAAAAAAAATCAAACATATTAAATATTATTTCCTAAAAACTAGTTAATCAAGTTTAATTAGGAGTATTCTCCGAACAATATATGAATTCAAAAACCTAAAAAAGTTTTTAAAAGGTTTTATTTAACCCACAAAATCTCATTACAATTGTTTTCCTTCATAATTTTATTAGCTTTAGTCAAGTCATCACATGGATTTAAATGTAAAACGGCAATATTTCCTTTTTTCTGTTGTTCTTTTTGTGCATCCATACCTTTTTCTAAGAAACAAGAATCTTTAAACATTAATAAAATCTTTCTTTTATCTGTTTTTTCTTCTATTAATAAATTTCTTAAAATGTCTAATGAAATTGTAAATCCGATACCATTTAAGATTTTCTCATTAGGACTAAAGAATCTTACTAATTCATCATATCTTCCGCCTTTTGCTATAACGCTTTTATTTTTACCATCATCTCCTATGAGTTGAAAAACTATTCCTTCATATAAATTCAAATGGGGTTGAAACGTGGGATCAAGTTGTAATTTAACACCATATTTTTTTGATATTTTTGATAAAGTTTCAAATAAAAAATTTAAATCATCTAATGTTTTACTAGTTCCATATGTACTTTTCAATTTTTTTAATATTGCAATTGGTTCTCCTCTTGTGAATAAGAGATCCTTAAGAATATATTTATCATCCTCATCAATTCCTAATTTAGATAAATTATCTTGATCGAAATTAACAAGACTTTTCTTAATTTCTTCAAAATTATTTTTCTTGTATTTATTCAAGATTAAATCCATTATTTTTGTGGTGCTTACTAGTAGAAATAAATTACAATCATCCTTCAAATTAATATTATCGATTGCATCAAATAAAATATTAATAACTTCAATTTCTGGGTATTTTGTATCATATCCAATTAATTCAATTCCGCTCTGCAGTTTTTCTTGTAACTCAAATGAATTTTTATTATTTTGTTTTTTATCAAAGACCATTCCATTAGTGAATAATCTTATAGGTCTTTTCTTATTTATTAATCTAGTAGATGACAATTTAACAATAGATGTTGTCATTTCTGGCCTAAGACATAATGAATTATTACTAACTATTCCCACAACCTGATTTTCTTCTATAACTCCACGGCCTCTTATCGTCTCTAAAGTATTTATAAATGATGGTGAAACCTCTTCATAGCCCCATAGTTTATATATACTGTTTAAAGTATTTATGATATTGGAGTTATTTTTTACGTCGACTAATTTAATTTCCTTAATATCTGTCATTTTTATAATTAACTAATTTTAGGTATAGAGATTTTTATTAAAAGGAGAAACTTTACCCAGTTCATTTTTTAATTCATCTTCAAGGTTTGGAGAACACGCTAAAATTCTGCCAGAACTTAAATTAAATTTACCTGATGGATAATCAGAAATGATTCCACCAGCCTCTTTTACAATAATAGCACCGGCCGCTAGGTCCCATACCTGTAATCCTCTTTCCCAGTATCCATCGACCTTGCCTGAAGCAACAAATGCTAGATCAACTGCGGCAGCTCCTCCTCTTCTGACACCCCTAGTTTTATGTGTTAAATAACAAAATTCGGCGTAATTATTATCTTCTATCTCAAATCTGTCATAAGAAAAGCCAGTTACAAGTAAACTATCAGAAAGATTAGAAGGACTCGATACTTTAAGTTCATTATCATTGCAAAAAGATCCTAAACCGATACAAGCTGAATATAGTTCGTTTAAATAAGGTACTGATATAGCGCCTATAATTGGCTTATTTTTATATACCAGACCAATAGAAGTTCCAAAAAAAGGATATCCATGAGAGTAATTTGTTGTACCATCTAATGGGTCTATACACCATGTTAAATCTGAGGATTTATTTAATTTACCCGATTCCTCTGCATTAATAGATATGTTCGGGGTCTCCTCTAATAAATATTCTTTTATTTTATTTTCAACTTCCAAATCTACATTGGTTACTAGATCACCTTTCCTACCCTTTGATGATATTTTCTGGATTTTATTGTAATTTATTTTTAGAATTTCATTACCAATTTGAGCGGACTTCTTAGCTACTTCATACAAACTGGGTAGGTTTACCTGAATTGCGACTTCCTCTATTTCACTTAATTCGAACATTTTAATTAATCTTCCTCGAATTCCCAAGGTGGCGCAACTCTAGTATTTCCTCTCCCAAAATATTGTCCAAATTGTAAATCGTAAACTTCATCTTCATATGTAGTTTCAACTTCAAGATCTGAGGTTGCCTTAGCGACACAAAGCAGTGCATAACCTTTATCTTTTAAGGCTTGAGATACACCCATAGCTTCAGATTGTTGCAAAGTACCGGATATTATTTTAACTGCACAACTTGTACAGCAGCCATTTCTACATGAAAATGCAAGTTTGAAACCTTTGTTTTCAAATTCTTTAAGTATGTACTCATCACTATTAACCTGCTCTTGGAAGACCTTTCCGGTATCCTTATTTTTAATCGTGACTTTGAAAGTTTTTTTCAAATAACTTTCCTCAAAAATGGGATGATAAAGGGTTAAGATGGTTAATCTGGGAGAGGTGGCCGAGTGGTTGAAGGCGCAGCACTGGAAATGCTGTATAGGGGCAACTTTATCGAGGGTTCGAATCCCTCTCTCTCCGTTTTATATTAGTTTATTTTGGTTTACTACATCAACAACTTTCTGTGTGAAAATTGTTTTAAAATAAATAGTAATATTATTATCAAGCAATAAATAATCTTATTTATATAAATTAAGTTGAAAAAATTTGATTTTTACTATTATATGTAAATATCTAAGATAAAAATTATTTAAATTATTAGTAAATTTTGCTTTAATTTAGCGATCTAAAATCATGGGGCAAATAGTTGGAATTGATTTAGGTACTACTAACTCTGTTGTCGGAGTTATAGAAGCTGGTCGTCCAATTGTTATAGCAAATTCTGAAGGTTCTAGAACCACACCTTCAATAGTAGGATTTACAAAAGACAAGGAAATAGTAATAGGAGACCAAGCTAGAAGACAACTTGTTCTAAATCCTAAGAATACCTTTTATAACCTAAAAAGATTTATTGGCAGTGACTGGGATGAATTAGATGAGAATAGTATTTCTGTTCCTTATAACGTAAAGGCTAATACTACTGGAAGCGTTAGAGTACTTAGTCCAAATACAGAAAGAGAGTATGCACCAGAAGAATTAGTGAGCTCATTGATTAGAAAATTAATTAATGATGCAGAAACATATCTTGGAGATAGTGTTGACTCTGCAGTTATTACAGTACCAGCTTACTTTAATGAGTCTCAAAGGCAAGCTACAAAGGATTCTGCAATATTGGCAGGTATTAAAGTAGATAGGATTCTCAATGAACCAACTGCTGCTGCTTTGGCTTATGGTTTTGAAAAAAGTTCTTCTAATAATGTTTTGGTTTTTGATTTAGGAGGCGGAACATTTGATGTTTCATTATTAAAAATTTCGAATGGAGTATTTGATGTTAAAGCCACTTGTGGTGATACACAATTAGGAGGTAACAATTTTGATTCAAAAATAGTTGATTGGCTTGCAGAAAAATTTCTTGCTAAATATGAAATTGATCTAAGAAGAGATAGACAAGCTTTACAAAGATTAACTGAAGCTGCTGAAAAAGCTAAATGTGAATTGTCAGGATTGCAAAAAACAAAAATATCATTGCCATTTATCACAACTAGTAAAGAGGGGCCTTTACATATTGAAGAGACCTTAGATAGGAAAATATTTGAATCATTATCACAAGATTTACTAGATAGATTATTAGAGCCTGTGCAAATAGCATTAGATGACTCTGGATGGAGCGCTGAAGATATAGATGAGGTAGTTCTTGTCGGGGGAAGTACCAGAATCCCAATGGTGCAACAATTAGTTAAAACTCTTGTTCCTAATGATCCGTGTCAATCCGTTAATCCAGATGAAGTAGTTGCAATTGGTGCCGCGATACAATCTGGAATAATTAGCGGTGATTTACAAGATTTACTACTAAATGATGTTACCCCTCTTTCTTTGGGTTTAGAAACTATTGGTGGTCTTATGAAGGTACTTATTCCTCGCAATACACCAATCCCAGTTAGACAATCTGATGTTTTTAGTACATCCGAAGCTAATCAATCATCGGTTGTTGTTAAAGTAAGACAAGGAGAGAGGCCATTAGCTTCTGAAAATAAATCGCTTGGAAAATTTAGGCTGTCTGGAATACCACCAGCACCCAGAGGAATTCCACAAGTTCAAGTAGCATTCGATATAGATGCCAATGGTCTTTTAGAAGTTAGTGCAACTGATAGAACAACTGGAAGAAAGCAAACGGTTACAATATCTGGAGGATCAAATTTAAATGAACAAGAAATAAATTCGATAATTCAAGAAGCCAAATCCAAGGCCAACGAAGATAGGAAAAAGAGATCTGTTATTGACAGAAAAAATGGTGCTTTAACTCTTATTGCACAGGCTGAGAGAAGACTTAGAGACGCTTCATTAGAATTTGGGCCTTATGGAGCAGAAAGACAACAAAGAGCTGTTGAAATAGCTATACAAGATGTTGAAGAATTCATAGATGATGATGATCCTCAAGAATTAGAAATTTCAGTAAGTGCTCTCCAAGAAGCATTATTTGGTTTAAACAGGAAATTCGCAGCAGAAAGAAAAACTGATAATAATCCACTACAAAGTATCAAAAATACATTTGGATCGTTAAAAGACGAACTTTTTTCAGATGATTATTGGGATGAAGATCCTTGGGATAATCAAATGAATAGAAATTATAGAAATTCGAGGTATGGTAATTCTAGGGATGATGATCCATGGGACAATGACTATTTCCTCTAAAAAAGACTATTTGTCGATTTTGGGTTTATCCCATGATTTTGACAATAGAGAACTTAAAAAGGCATTTCGTAGAGAAGCAAGAAAATGGCATCCAGATTTAAATAAAAATGATTTAAATGCAGAAGAAAGATTTAAATTAATCAACCAAGCATACGAATACCTTCGTGATCCCGATAAAAAAAATAAAAGTTCGAACGAAAAAATAGTTGAGGATTTCGAAAATAATAATTTCGAGACAGGGTTCCCTGAATTTAGTGACTATCTTGATTCATTATTTGGATATGAATACACCCATAAGAATTACGGAGAAGATACTGATGAACCCTATGAAGGTGAATCAGTAGAAGAAGATACTAATGAATACTACAATTATCAGTACCCTACAACATCTCCTGAAGAACCACCTCCAGTTAAACTCCACGAAGATATAGAAACAATTATTGAACTAACACCTGATGAGGCCTTAAGTGGAACTTCAATTTTAATAGAACTTGAAGATCAAACTGTCGTTGAAGTTGATACACCTCCTTTCGCTGGCGATGGATGGAGATTAAGACTCGAAAATATTGCTAGGGGGGGGAAAGATCACTATCTACAGTTAAAAGTTCGAACTGAAAATGGTCTAAGAATAGATGGATTGAGAGTTCTTTATAAATTAGAGTTATTTCCCCATGATGCACTTCTTGGTTGTGCAGTAGAAGTTCCTACTCTTGATGGAAATGTTACTCTTCAAGTACCTCCAAAATCATCTACAGGAAGGTTGTTACGTTTAAAAGGTAGAGGTCTAACTTATGAAGATGATGTGGGTGATCAATATGTTGAAATACTAGTAGTTATTCCTGCTGATATTAACGATGAGGAAATAGCTTTATATACAAGATTACAAGAATTATCACTTTCTGATTCTTAATCAAATACTATATAAATAGAAAAACTGATTCTTATGAACATATTTGTTCTTTTATTTAATTCAGGAACAGATAAAGAAGGAATTCATTCTATCGAACTAAAGGGAAGGACGATAGTTCTTATGTTTGAAGACAAAGACGATGCAATAAGATACTGTGGGCTCCTTGAAGCTCAAGATTTCCCTTTACCAACAGTCGAGATGATAAATATCGAAGAAATAAAAGATTTTTGTACGAAATTAGATTATGAATGTAAGTTAGTGGAGAAAAATTTTGTACCTAAAACAGCCGAAGATAGGTTATTAATTTCTCCACCTCAGAAAAACCTAGAAGTTGATAATTGGCAGGATGAAATTAATGATAATGAAAAAATTGATATAAATACTATTAAGGAAAACCTTGAAAAGTTGCTGTAGGTATTAAAGTATTATAAATTTACAAATAAAAAATGACAAAAGCGTTATTTGAAACAGAAGTAGGAAACATAAATATTGATTTTTTTTCTGAAGATGCACCCAATACCGTCAATAACTTTACAAAATTAATTAGTGATGGATTTTATGATGGTCTTGCATTTCACAGAGTCATACCCGGATTTATGGCCCAGGGTGGATGCCCAAATACACGTGATGGAGCATCTGGCATGCCAGGGACTGGAGGGCCTGGATACAATATTAAATGTGAAATAAATTCTAATAAACATTTAAAAGGTTCACTTTCTATGGCTCATGCTGGCAAAGATACAGGCGGAAGTCAGTTTTTTATTGTTTATGAACAACAACCTCATCTCGATGGAGTTCATACTGTTTTTGGTAAGACAAATGATATGGATGTAGTTCTAAAGCTTACTAACGGTACGAAAATTATAAAGGCAACTTTAAAATAATTATTCTAGTCTTCAAAAACTATACTAAATGTCTCTTTATCTAGATTAAATTTTCTTGTAGATGAATATAAGATTTCATTGTTAATAGTAAATTTAGTATTTATGAGTTTGATACTACTTTTTGGATGTAATGCCTGTTCAATATTTCTAGAAACAATAATACCGATCTTTGTACTTTTATCGAATTTTGATAAGAACTGAATATATAATTCTATATTCTTGATTTCTTCATCAGTGATGTTGGAATTAGTTCTATTTCGATCATGTAAAATTCGCCAAACTAATTTTGGTCTATTCCAAAAAGCCAATAATCTTGGAGAACTTTCCAGCTTAATATTAATGTTATTATTATCGCAAAAATTAATAGCTTTATTCTTTATTGGAACAAGATCAATAGATTTATAATTTCCATCAAGGAAAATAGATATAAATGGATCGATATAGCTTGAATTAGAATTATCTTCATCAATCATATGTCCTAACTTAGTTTTCTTTACACTTAGATATTCAGCATTATTATCATTTGGACAAATAACTAATGGAACTCTTTCAATAACTTCTATTCCATATCCACCTAATCCAGCAATCTTTCTTGGATTGTTTGTTAGTAATTTTAATTTTCTTATCCCAAGATCAGTTAATATCTGTGCTCCAACTCCATAATTCCTGAGATCAGCAGGAAAACCCAATTTCTCATTAGCTTCCACTGTATCTAATCCACCATCTTGTAAACTATAAGCCTTTAATTTATTTATTAGACCAATACCTCTGCCTTCTTGTCTCAAGTAAACCACAACTCCCTCTTCCTCCTTTTCTATCCTTGATAATGCAGCCTCTAATTGGGGTCTACAATCACAACGTAGTGATCCAAAAGCATCACCAGTTAAACACTCTGAATGCATTCTCACTAATACAGGTTCACTTAGTTTTGATGATTTTTGTTTAACTAATGCAACATGTTCTGAGCCATCAAGTTCATTTACATATCCATAAGCTTTGAAATTTCCAAAAATACTTGGAAGAACAGCATCAGATTTTCTGTATACAAACCTCTCAGTTTGAAATCGATAACTTATTAAATCAGCTATGGATATTAATTTCATTCCCCACTGTTTTGCATACTCCTTAAGCTGTGGAAGTCTTGACATTGATCCGTCAGGATTTTGTATTTCACAAATCACTCCAGCGGGATAAAGTCCTGACATTGCAGCAATATCTACTGCTGCTTCTGTATGACCTGCCCTTTTTAAAACTCCACCTTTTTTTGCTCTTAATGGAAATATATGTCCTGGCCTCCTTAAATCTTCAGGTTTTGTATTTGGATTTATAGCAACTTGTATTGTTTTAGCTCTGTCTTCAGCCGAAATTCCAGTCGAAACATTATTTTCTGGTCCAGCATCAATTGATATCGTAAAAGCTGTTTGATTTTCATCAGTATTTCTATCTACCATTAAAGGTAAGTCTAAGGAATCTAGTTTTTCGCCTTGCATAGCTAGGCATATAAGACCTCTTCCTTCAGTAGCCATAAAATTGATTTGCTGAGGAGTTGCAAACTGAGCCGCACAAATTAAATCACCCTCATTTTCTCTTCTTTCATCATCTACAACAATTATGCATTCACCATTTCTTATTGCTGCTAATGCATCGCTAATAGGATCAAATTCAATTTTAAAAGATTCATTTATATCCAAAATTGTTCCATTATTTGATTGGGGACTTGTTTCTTTCATTATTCCTATCAATATAGAAAAATAGTGTTTTAGTTACCCTAAATTCAACACTTTATAATCCTATCTCAAAGTCTGCCAATTCAAAGAAATGAATGTTGCAATAGTAGGTGCTACTGGTTACGGCGGTATTCAAGCGGTAAATCTTTTAAAGAAAAATAAAAACCATAAAATTTCATTTTTAGGAGGTAACAAAACTTCTGGATCAAAGTGGAATGACAATTTTCCCTTTATTTATCTAGATACAGATCCTTATATAGAAAAAATATCAGTTGAGAATATCTCAAATAACTCTGATGTAGCTTTGCTTTGTTTACCTAATGGCATAGCTTCCACTTTGACAAGGAAATTACTAGATAAAGGTGTTAAGGTTATTGATCTATCAGCTGACTATAGATATAAATCATTAGATGAATGGGGAAAAGTATATTCCAAAGAAGCTCATATTTATAAACGAAATGACGATGATTTGTGCAAAGAAGCAGTTTACGGTCTTCCCGAAATAAATAAAGATGAAATATCAAAAGGCAGACTAATAGCATGTCCTGGCTGTTATCCAACATCGGCTCTTATTCCATTAGCTCCTTATCTTTCACAGGGAATTATTGAAAATGAAGGTATAGTTATCGATTCTAAAAGCGGAACTTCTGGAGGGGGGCGAGAACCAAACCAAAAGCTACTCTTATCAGAATGTGGGGAAGGTTTATCATCTTATGGATTGATAAACCATAGACACACATCAGAGATCGAGCAAGTAGCATCATTAATCTCTGGAAATAAAATTGAACTTCTTTTTACTCCTCATTTGGTTCCAATTGCAAGAGGGATGCATTCGACTATATATGGGAGATTAAAAGATCCCGGTTTAACTTCAGATGATTGCAGAATTTTATTGGATAATTTTTATAGAAATTTTAAAAATATTAAAGTCTTACCTGTAGATACATACCCTTCAACAAAGTGGGTTAAAAATACGAACCAAATTTTCCTTTCAGTGAAAGTTGATATTCGAAATGGAAGGATTATTATTTTATCTGTTATTGATAATTTGTTAAAAGGACAAACTGGTCAAGCAATTCAGAATTTAAATATAATGAGTGGTTTGTCTATGGATGAAGGTCTTGAGTTAACTAATAACTATCCTTAAAATTATTCCTTATCAAAAAACCAGCATAAGAGATTGAGTGAGGTAAAATTTTATGCTCAAGTATTTGTATTTTTTTTGAAAGAGTATCAATATTGTCATCATCAAAAATTGGTAACGCTGCTTGCATTATAAGAGAACCACTATCAACCTCCTCCTCAACAAAATGTACTGAACAGCCAGTTATTTTTGAGCCATTTAATATAGAATCCTCTATTGCAGAACCACCCTTATATGCAGGAAGTAAAGAAGGGTGAATATTTATAATTTTGTTCTTAAATTTATTAACGAAAAATGGAGTGACGATTTTCATCCAACCAGCCATTACGATAAGTTCAACGTCATAATTAATTAAAGTATTTATAATTTCTGATTCAAATTCCACTTTTTGTGAAAAGTGTTTATTTTTAATAATCTTATAAGGTATTTGTGCCTTTTGAGCTCTTTTTATACAACCAGCATCTTCTTTATTAGTTATAAGAACTGTTATATCTATATCAAACTCTCCTTTTTCTGAGAGATTTATTAACTCCTGAAAGTTTGTTCCTTTTCCAGAAGCTAGTACACCTATTTTTAATTTTGGTGAAAATCTTCTAAATTTAGATATCTCAGGCGAAATTATGTAATTAAATGATTTATCCAAAGTTTTTTTATCTAATGATAAATTCATATGAAATAAAAAAAACCCTCAATCTTAATTGTTAATATTCAAAAACATATTTATTTGAAAATAAAAATTTAAACAATTTTAAATGATTCAAATCTATATACTATTCGTTTAGATATAATTAAATATAAATAAAAGAAACAAATATATAAAATGAATGAAGATTTAAACTCTTGGGATAAATTCTGCAATTATCTTTGGTTTGATAAAAAATTAAAAATTTGGTTAGACATAAGCAAAATTAATTTCACAAATGAAGAAATAAAAAATTTAGAAGAGAAATTTATAGATGTTTTTTCTTCAATAAAAAAATTAGAAAATGGTGCAATTTCAAATATTGATGAAAATAGACAAGTTGGACATTATTGGCTTAGAAATCCATCAATTTCTCCATCTTCCAAAATAAATGGAGAGATAAATGCAGATATTAATGAAATCTCTAAATTTGGGGAAAAAATTTTAAATGGGAATATTAAGAATAAGAATAATCAAAACTATACTGATGTTCTATGGATAGGAATTGGTGGAAGTGGATTAGGACCATTACTTATTACAGAGTCACTCCAGAAATGTTCTAAAGGATTAAATTTTTCATATATAGATAATGTTGATCCTTTTTTAATTTGTGAAAAGTTAGAAGAATTATCTGAAAAATTATCCACAACATTATTCGTAGTAGTAAGTAAATCAGGTGGTACGCCTGAACCTAGAATTGCTATGGAAATTATTAAAAGTCATTGCGAAAATAATTCTCTTGAATGGAATTCTAATGCTATAGCTATAACGATGAAAGATAGTAAGCTATTTAATAAAGCAACTTCTGAAAATTGGTTAAAAATATTTAATTTACAAGATTGGGTTGGAGGAAGAACAAGTATTACAAGTTCTGTGGGATTACTTCCATTAGCACTTATTAATGAAAATATATTTGAATTTATTAGAGGTGCATCATTAATGGATGAGGCCACACGTATAAGTGATTTTAAAAATAATCCCGCAGCATTATTATCGTCCGCATGGTATTTAACTGGGGATGGCGTTGGAAAGAGAGATATGGTCGTATTACCTTATAGAGATAGGTTACAGGTTTTTAGTAAATATCTTCAGCAATTAGTAATGGAATCATTAGGTAAGAAATTTAATAGGGACGGTGAAGTAGTAAATCAAGGTATTTCCGTATTTGGTAACAAAGGATCTACAGATCAACATGCTTATGTTCAGCAACTTAGAGATGGAATTGATAATTTCTTTTGTATTTTTATTGAATTATTAGATTCTCCATCTACTAATATTTTTAATGAGAAAGATAATCCTAAAGAATACCTTTCTGGTTTTTTGCAAGGAACAAGATCAGCACTCTCAAGTGAAAACAGACAAAGTATCACTATCACATTAGAAAAATTAAATTGTTTTTCACTAGGTGCCTTAATTGCTTTATTTGAGAGGGCTGTATCCTTCTATGCTGAATTGGTAAATATAAATGCATATGATCAACCTGGAGTTGAAGCTGGTAAGAAAGCAGCCGCAAATATTATCGAGTATCAACAAAAAGTTAGTAATTTATTAGAAGAAGGAGGAGAGTTTTCTATAAATGAGATAACATCATTATTTGATAATTCAGTGAGTGAATCTATATTTTTCATAGTCCGTGAAATGTGTTTCGGTAATAATGATTATTCAGTTAAGGGCGATTGGTCTAATCCAAATTCATTAATCATTCAAAAAACAAATTTTTAAACAACAATATTCATAATTTTTCCCTTAACAATAATAATTTTTCTTATTTCCTTATCTTTAGTCCATTTCAATATGTTAGGTCTTTTAAGTGTCAATTCTTTAATTTGATCTTCATTAAAATCATTATTAATATTTACTTTGTCTCTAACTTTTCCATTCACTTGTAAGACTAGTTCATATGAATCTTCCTTTAGTGCTTCGGCATTAAAGGAAGGCCATTCTTCTAAATGAACAGAATTTTTAAATCCTATAAGATGCCATATTTCTTCTGCGATATGAGGTGAAAATGGAGCTAACAAAATACAAAATGTTTTTAAAGCGTCTTTTTTTAAATTATTGTTTACATCATTAATGGAGTTTGATAATGAATTATAAAACTTCATTAGTTCTGAAATTGCAGTATTAAATTGGTTATTTAATATGTCGTTTGAGATTTCTTTTATGGCAATATTAATTGACTTTATTAAAGATTTTTCTTTATCTGGATAGGACTTACTTTTAATATTTTTATCTTTGGCATAATTTATATAAAGCTTCCAAATCCTGCTTAAAAATCTAAATTGTCCTTCAACATCTGTATCTCCCCATTCCAAATCTTTTTCTGGTGGTGCTTTAAATAATATAAACATTCTTGCTGTATCTGCTCCGTATTTTTTAATTACTGATTCAGGATCTATTCCATTATATTTTGACTTTGACATTTTTTCGAAAAGAACTTCTAGTTTAGAATTATCAATTGGATCTTTAGGATTTGATAGGTCAGCAATATCCGAAGGAGCAACATATTTACCCGTTTTATTGTTTTTATAGGCCGCTGACTGAACCATTCCTTGAGTTAATAGTTTTTTGAATGGTTCATCAATTTCAAATAGTTCATTATCTCGCAGAGCTTTGGTGAAAAATCTTGCATATAACAAATGCAATATTGCATGCTCTACTCCTCCAACATATTGATCTACAGGCAACCACTTATTGATTTCAACCTTTTCAAATGGCTTTGTTGAACATTTTGAAGATGGATATCTTAAAAAATACCAAGATGAACACATGAAAGTGTCCATAGTATCAGTTTCTTTTCTTGCTGGTTTTCCACATTTTGGGCATGTCGTATTTATCCAATTATTATTATCACCTAAAGCATTTATTTTGTTAGAGGAGATTTCTATATCTTTTGGTAAGGAAACGGGTAATTCCAATTGGTTTAAAGGAACAGAACCACAGTTTTTACAATTAACTATTGGTATCGGACATCCCCAATATCTTTGTCTAGAAATTAACCAATCCCTTAGTCGATATTGAATCTTATTTTCGGCCCATCCATTTTTTACTCCCTCTTCTGAAATTTTTAATTTAGCAATTGTATTTGAAATACCATCATATTGATTTGAATTAATAAGATATCCATTTTCTACATAAGCATTATCAAGCTCGATACTTTGTTTACTTTGATCCTTTATAATTACTTGTTTAATTTCAATATTGTTTTTCTTAGCAAATTCAAAATCCCTTAGGTCATGAGCAGGTACACCCATAACAGCTCCTGTACCATATTCATCAAGAACATAACTTGCCACCCAAATAGGTATAGGTTCAAAATTAACTGGATTAATAGCTATTAAGCTAGTTTTTATTCCAATTTTTTCAAGTTCATTATTTTTATTTGTTTTCAGATATTGTTTTAGTTTTTCTATCTCTTGTAAGACTACCTGATCAGAAATATTCTTAATTAATGTATGATTAACAGAAATTGCTAGATATGTAACACCAAATAAAGTATCTGGCCTTGTTGTAAATACAGTTAATATTTCTTGTGGATTTGTATTGATATTGAAATTAATATTTGTACCAACTGATTTTCCAATCCAATTATCTTGCATTATTTTAACTCTTTCTGGCCAGTTATCTAATTTATCTAAATCATTTAATAACTCATCTGCATAATTAGTAATCCTTAAAAACCATTGCTTTAATAATTTCTTTTCAACTATTGCTCCAGATCTCCAAGATCTGCCCTCTGAGTCAACTTGTTCATTCGCTAAAACTGTATTATCTACAGGATCCCAATTAACTTCTGATTCCTTTTGATATACAAGACCTGCCTTGTATAATTCTAAAAATAAATATTGTGTCCAAATAAAATAATTTTCATCACAGGTAGCAAATTCCCTATCCCAATCAACTGATAGTCCTAAAAGCTTTAATTGTGACTTCATATGGGAAATATTTTTTTTAGTCCAAACACTTGGACTAATTCCTCTTTCAATCGCTGCATTCTCAGCAGGTAAACCAAATGCATCCCAACCCATTGGATGCAAAACAGATTTCCCCTTAAATCTCTGAAACCGAGCTATTAAGTCAGTAATAACATAATTCCTAACATGTCCCATATGAAGATTACCTGAAGGGTAGGGGAACATTGATAACGCATAAAATTTTTCACTATTCTCAGTTAATTCATCGGTTTTATACAAGTTATTTTCTGACCATATTGACTGCCATTTTTTTTCTATTTCAGATGGATTATATAAATCAGTATCAGTTTCATATTGTTTATCAGGAGAAATCACTTAATTTTTATTTATTAAATTATTATTTTAATATCCATTGTATAAAATAGAAATAGATTGTTAAAAGGAATAATTTATAATTAAATTTAGAATATATTATTTACAAATGAAAAGTATAACTTTTGAAAAATATCAAGGTAACGGAAATGATTTCATAGTAATTGATTCCAGAGGAAATGATTTATATAACAATTACAAGAAAAATAAATTTTTTGATATAAAAAAAATTTGCAACAGGCAATTTGGTATAGGAGCAGATGGCTTAATTTTTATAGAAGAACCTAATCAAGATAATTATGCAAAAATGATAATCTTTAATTCTGATGGTTCTGAAGCTCAAATGTGTGGAAACGGAATTAGGTGTTTAGTTGAGTATCTACATCTAAATGATTCAATGAAGAATCATAATAATGAATATAAAATAGAAACTAAAGCAGGTATAAAAATTGCAAAATACATAGATGATGAAATCACAGTAAAAATGGGAGTTCCAATTTTAGATAGTCAAAATATTCCAACAAAAATTGAAAAAAAAATTAATTCACTTCCATCAAGTGATTTTATTGAGAAAAATTTTAATAATAAAGGTTATGCCGTAGGAATGGGAAATCCACATTTAATATTCTTTCTACAAGACTTAGAGACAATTGTTCTTTCTAGACTTGGCCCTATATTTGAAAAAAATGAATTATTTCCAGATAAAACTAATGTTCATTTTTGTCAAATCTTAAATAGAGATAATATCAAAGTAAAAGTATGGGAAAGAGGGGCAGGACCAACCTTAGCCTGTGGAACAGGAGCTTGCGCTATTCATGTAGCTGCTTACAAATTAGGTCTTTGTAATTCAAAAACAATAGTAACTTTACCTGGAGGTAATCTTAAGATTAATTGGTCAAAAGACGATTCCGAAGTCATGATGACTGGTAATGCTAAAAAGGTTTTTTCAGGATCAATGTTAGTAAATTAATGGAAAATAATCTTATATATTTAGATCATGCATCTACGACACCATTATCTGAAAATGTTTTAAATATAATAAATAAAACTTATATTAATTATTGGAATAATCCATCATCCACATATAAGGCTGGGATAAAATGCTCTACATTTCTTGAAAAAATTAGATCTAAAATTGCTTATATATTTGATGCAGAACCAGAGGATATAATTTTTACATCTGGTTCTTCTGAATCGACAAATATTGTATTTAGTAATATTTATGAGACCTTTAAAAAAGGCAGGGTAGTTATTTCTAATGTCGAACATCAGGCAACAACTATATGTGTTAATAAACTAAGAAGACAAAGCTGGAATATATCTGAATGGTCTGTTGATAATGATGGAATTTTAAATATTTCTAATATTGATAAAACTTTAACTAAAGAAACTAAACTTGTATCAATTATTTGGGGACAAAGTGAAATTGGTACAGTACAACCTGTTCAATATATAGGTACAAAATGTGAAAAATCAAATATAGTGTTTCATTTAGATGGAACCCAAATAATAAGTAATGGTATATTCAGTTGGAAAGATCTTAAATGTGACTTTTTAAGTTTATCTGCTCATAAATTTGGAGGTCCAAAAGGTATCGGTATTCTTTTAACAAAAGAAAAGTCTAGGCAAATATTAAAAAATAAAGATATTGCACTTACTCAGGAATATTCAATTAGACAAGGAACACAAGCTTTGCCATTAATTGCTGGAATGTATGAATCGTTAAAAAATATTAAAGGGAAAATAAAATTATATGATTACAAAACTGAATTTCCAAAAAGTAATATTAATAAACTAAAAAATTATATTTTTCAAAAATTTGAGGATAATAATCACATAAAGATTACGGGTAGTATTATCGATAGGCTTCCCAATCATATTTCATTTATACTTTTAAATAAAAGATTTGAGCCTATAAGGGCCTATAAGATTGTTAATTTCATGTCAGAAAATAATATAGCAATAAGTAGTGGAAGTGCATGTTCAAGCTCATCTGGGAAACCAAGCTCAACTTTAAAAAATATAGGTTTTAAAAATGATGAACTATATTCAAATATTCGTGTTACTTTAGGTTCAATAAATAATAAGTTTGAAATAGATAAATTTTTAAAACTTATTCAAATATGTATTGACAAATTTTAATGACTACTAATCATAAACTACCTAAAGATTTAAACGAATCACTTAAAAATATGGAGGATGGAATTATTCAAAGTTTATTAGATTCAAATAAAAGATTTACTTTAGAATTTAATTTTGAAGGATTGAAATTTAACAGAATTGGGATAACTATTTACAAGATTTTAGCTAAAAATAATAATGTATTCATAACATTTTCTGATCAAGGTGCGGCAGCATTGGCTCAAAGAGACTTTCCTGATATCAAAGATAAAATTTTTACTTTTAACTCATTTAATCAATCAAATAATATATATAATAATGATAGTGCAATGATATCGATGTTACCTCAGCCTTATGATTTCGATTCATTTGAACCAATGACTAATAACTATAAAGGAACTCATTATTCATTAAATCCAAAATTTGAAGATGTTAATATTGGTATAGGAAGCGTTATTAGAGAAAGACGAAAAAAATTTGTTAAAACATGGAAAAATGTTTATTTTCTTCAGCCTTTAAATAAAGCAGCTCTAATGCATATTTACCCAAATAAATGGATGCTCTTTAAAGAAGAAAACCAAAAATATTCTTTTAAAAAAGAATTTGAAAATAAACCCGATAATGAATCTATTTTTTTAAATCTATAGATTAAATGTGATAAAAAAAATTTATTCATTTTTACTAATTTTTCTTTTATTGGTAACATGTCCTTTCTTAATAAGATATTTACTTATAAATCAAAAAATAAGTATTTTAAATAGTATTTATTTTAATTTCCCTGGAATAATAAATAGAAATAAAAAATGTCCTAACTATGATGCTTTATTGAATCAAACTCTTGATAATTCTTTTAGTGTAACCATTATAAATAATAAGGGTACAATAATTAGTTCCTACAATGATGAAGTTCCAAGATTGCCAGCATCAAATCAAAAATTATTCTCTTCAGCTTTTGTTTTAAGTAAATATAAATTAAATAATAATTTAAAAACTTCCTTATTAAAAAATAAAAATAATTATTATTTGATTGGTCAAGGTGATCCAGATCTTAATTATGAAAATATAATCGACCTAATTTCGAATGTTAAAGAAAATAAAGTTATCAACTTTAATATTGTAGAAATTGATTCAAAGTTATATTGGCCTAAAGGTTGGACAAATACAGATAAACTATACGAATATGGATCTCCAATTACATCTCTTGCAATAGAAAGTAATTACAATAGATATGAAGATATTAATGCTTTAAAATATTTTATTAAAAACTATTTAGAAAATAAATATTTAAATTCAAATGTAAATATTAATTTTTTTGACTCAAAAAAAAGATTCTATTTAAAAGATACTACCGAGATTAATAAAATTTATTCAACTCCAATACTTTCATTATTAACTCTAACAAATTCTGAAAGTCATAATTTTACTGCAGAATCTCTGTTTAAAAATGCCTCAAATACATGGAATGATAATGATTATATAAAATTGAAAAATTGGTTAGAAAAAAAAGGTCTACCAGTAAATAATACATACTTTGCAGATGCGAGTGGATTGTCTAGAAAAAATAAAATTACAACAAAGTTAGTTGTGTTGTTTTTAGATAAGATGAGATATTCTAATGATTTTAATGCTTATCAATCTACACTTTCTATTACGGGAGTACGAGGAACGTTAGCTAAAAGATTTGTAAATAGTGAATTATCTGGAAAGTTTTTTGGAAAAACTGGAACTCTTTCAAATGTCTTTGCACTATCTGGCTTTTTATATAAAAATGAGAAGCCAATAATTATTAGCATTATCCAAAATTCTAAAAATATTGATAAAGAAAAAGCCTTTAAACTATTAAGTGATGTTTATTATATAAAATCATGTAATTAGAAAATTATTTAAAATATTCTTTTAAATCTCTTTCAACACATGGGGGTACCATGTGATTAATTTCACCACCAAATTTCGCTACTTCTTTTACTAAAGAACTACTAAGAAAACTAAAATTTGTATTTGTTGATAAAAATATAGTTTCAATATCATTATTTAGAGATTTATTTGTATGTGCAATCTGGAGTTCATACTCAAAATCACTCATTGCCCTTAAGCCTCTTAAAATAAGATTAGCTTTTAAATCCTTTGCACAATCAACAGTAAGTCCTGAATAAGAAGTAATTTCAACATTTGGTAAATGAGAGAGGGAATTTTTTATTTGTAACATTCTTTTTTGAAGATTAAATGTCGGTGTTTTAGAAGAATTTTCTAAAACAGCAACAACTAGATTGCCAAATAATTTTTCTGCTCTTTCTATTAAATCAAGATGACCGTTTGTTAAAGGATCGAATGTACCTGGATAAAGAATTTTCATGAATTTATTATGATCGAATAAGAAATTTAGTTAAAATAAAATTATTAGATAAATCAATTATGACATTAAATCTAGAAGCAAAAAAAATCTTATTAAGAAAAATACCTCACGGATTATTTATTTGTGGAGTTAGAGACGAGGATAAAAATGAAGTTAATGGATTTACTGCAAGTTGGGTGACTCAAGGTTCCTTTACTCCACCATTAGTTGTAATGGCTGTTAGAGCAGAGGGTTCTAGTCATGAAATAATAAAGTCTTCCAATAAGTTCTCATTAAATGTTCTCAAAAGTGATCAAAAGGATCTAGCAGCTGTTTTCTTTAAACCCCAAAAAGCATTAGGAGGTAGATTTGAATCTGTTGAATTTAATTTAGGTGAGCTTGGATTGCCTATTTTAGTTGATAGTGTAGGTGGAGTTGAATGTAATGTTGTTGGAAGTGTTGTTCATGGAGACCATACCGTTTTTGTAGGAGAGGTTCAATCTGCTTATTTGAATAATGATGTCGACTCACTAAATTTATCTTCAACTGGCTGGAATTATGGAGGTTAACTACTATAAATGAGTAATTCCTCTATCGAAACAATAGATAACAAATATAATTTTAAAATTGAATATAAATTAATAAATAATAAGCAGTTATTAAAATCAAGATTATCTGAAATTCCAAAGTCATCTGGATGTTATCTTTTTAAAGATATAGATAATAACTTACTTTATATAGGTAAATCTAAAAAATTACGCAGTAGAGTAAGTAGTTATTTCAATAATTATTCAGATTTAACTCCCCGATTAAATTTGATGGTTCGTCAAATCACTGAAATAGAAATTATAGTTACAGATAGTGAATATGAAGCATTAAATTTAGAGTCAAATTTAATTAAAACAAACAAACCATACTTTAATATTCTTTTAAAGGATGATAAGAAATATCCATATCTTTGTATAACCTGGAGTGAAAAATATCCTCGAATATTTATTACAAGAAGGAGAAGAAATAGAAAAAATTTAGATAGATATTATGGACCTTATGTTGATGTCGGATTATTAAGGAAAACATTATTTACTATAAAAAAAATATTTCCACTTAGACAAAGACCAAGGCCAGTCTATAAAGATAGAACTTGTTTGAATTATTCAATAGGAAGATGTCCAGGTGTTTGCCAAGAAGTTATATCATCTGAAGATTATAAAAAAATAATGAAACAAGTATCTATGATATTTCAGGGAAGGAATGATGACTTAGAAATATTTTTACAAAAAAAAATGGTGGAATTTTCAAATAATTTAGATTATGAGAATGCAGCAAAAATAAGAGACCAAATTTCAGGTTTAAAATTATTAACTGAATCACAAAAAATATCAATACCAGATTCATCAATTAATAGAGATATCTTTGGAATAGTTTCCAAAAAAAATGTAGCTAGTATACAAATTTTCCAAATGAGATCTGGTAAACTCATTGGGAGAATTGGCTATAGTCAAAAGTTAAATAACGAAGACGAAAATCTTATTCTACAAAAGGTATTAGAAGAGCATTATATGAATGTTGAAGGCGTAGAAATTCCATCAGAAATTCTTATTCAATATAACCTTCCAAAAATAGCAACCTTAGAGGATTGGTTAACGGAACTAAGAAAAAAGAAAGTTAAAATCTTAATACCAAAAAGAAATAAAAAACATGAAACTGTAGAAATGGTTTTAAAGAATGCGAAATTAGAATTAGATAGAATATTAAATGGGATACAAGATACTGAATCATCAATTGAGGATCTTGCTCAAATACTCGAATTAAGCGAACAACCTAAAAGAATTGAAGGTTATGATATAAGCCATATCCAAGGTAGTGACCCTGTAGCATCACAAGTAGTTTTTATTGATGGTATTCCTTCTAAACAGCATTATAGGAAATATAAAATTAAAGATCCAAATGTTTTTGTAGGACATAGTGATGATTTTGCTTCGATATATGAAGTAATACATAGAAGGTTTAGAAAATGGTCAATATTTAAAAAAAGCGGAGGCGATTTTTCAATATTAAATGATAAAACGAATAGTAAACTCGAGAATGAACTCTTATCAGATTGGCCTGATTTAATAATGATTGATGGAGGTAAAGGGCAATTAAATGCAGCTATTAAAGCATTAAGAGAATTAAATCTTGAGGAAGAAGTTACTATATGTTCATTGGCCAAAAAAAATGAAGAAATATTTATTCCAGGCTTTACTAAGTCTCTTGATACTGATGAAAATCAAAAAGGAGTTCTTCTATTAAGAAGGGTAAGAGATGAAGCACATAGATTTGCATTATCTTTTCATAGAGACAAAAGATCTAAAAGAATGAATAGATCACAATTGTCCCAAATTAGTGGATTAGGCCCATCAAGAATAAGAGAATTGCTTGAGCATTTTAAATCAATAGACGCCATAAGAATAGCTAGTAAAGAAGAGTTATCAAAAGTTAAAGGACTAGGAAAAAATTCTGTAAATGATATATATGAATATTTTCACGAGTTATAAATATTAATTAAATTTTTGAAAAATAGATTTATTGATAATGTTAAATATAACTATATTAAATATATAATTATAAATTAATCTAGTAATTTGGCAGTCGAAGCATATCTCTGGTTTAAATCACTTCACATTATTGGTGTAATAGTTTGGTTTTCAGGACTTTTTTATTTAGTAAGACTTTTTATCTATCATGAAGAATCTAAAAATATGGATAATGAATTAAAAATTGCCTTTAACAAACAATATACCTTGATGGAAAAAAGGCTGGCTAATATAATCACAACTCCTGGGATGATATTAGCTTTAAGTATGGCTATATGCATGATTATTATGCAACCAAGTTGGTTAAGTGAGAAGTGGTTGCAAATTAAAATTTCTTTTGTTTTAGGATTAGTAATTTATCATTCTTATTGTTATAAAATAATGTATTCATTACAAAATGGTACCTCAACCATTTCAGCTAAAAACCTTAGATTATTAAATGAATTGCCTACTTTATTATTATTTATAATTGTACTTTTAGTTATTTTTAAAAATAATTTTCCTACTAGTGTTGCTACATGGAGTGTAGTTGGACTAATTATTTTCATGTTGGCTTCAATACAATTATATGCAAAGATTAGAAAGAAAAATGAGAATTCATTAAGTAATGAATAGGGAAGATTTAAAAAAATTAACTGCCAATATTAATAAAAATAGTTGTCCTAAAAATATTAATTTTCACTGTCATACAAAATTTAGCGATGGAAGTTTAGAACCGTATGAACTTTTAGAACAAGCTTATAAAAATAACTTGAAATTTTTGTCAATAACCGATCATCATACAATTAAAGCTCATGAATATATAAAAAAAAATAATATACTCAAAAAATATCCAAAAGATTCTTTTACATTAATTTCGGGAATAGAAATTAATTGTTTAATACTAGGATGTTTAGTACATGTAATAGGATTGGGAATAGATATTAAAAGTAGATACCTAAATCCCTACATCCTTGGAGAATCTCCAATAGGTAATGATTTAAATATTAAGTCAGTTAGTAAAGCAATAAATTTAGCTGGTGGTTTATCATTTCTTGCACATCCAGCGAGGTACAGAATACCCTTTTATAAATTAATTCCAGAGGCCAAATCACAAGGTATTGATGGAATAGAGGTTTGGTACGATTATGAACTTAATGAAGTATGGAATCCTAGTTTATTTGTATGTTCAGAAATAGATAAATTAGCAGATAAATATTCAATGCTAAAAACATGCGGAACAGATAGTCATGGCCTTTCACTATTAGGCAGATAATTTAGAATTCGTTTTTTTCAATTTTTGAATCAGTATTAATAATTATCTTCTTCAAATTTTCAATGACATCTGAAGAACAATTATTCCACATTTTTCTATTAACAATTTCAAGAAATCTTTGTGCAATATCTCTTAAAGCCCATGGATTATTTTCTAGAAAGAAATTCATAAGATCACGATCACATAACCATGATTTATAAACTTCCTCATAACACCAATCTGATACTACTTCAGTAGAAGCATCAAAAGCATATAAATAATCTAGTGTCGCAGAAAATTCAAACGCTCCTTTATAGCCGTTATCCTTCATTCCGTTTATCCATTTAGGGTTAAGTATTCTTGATATAACGACCTTATTAACTTCATCATGTAATTTTGAAATTTTAGATAATCCAAATTTAGATAAATCCCCATGATACATTTCAGGTAATTTACCGCTCAATTTTTTTACTGCTGAAGATAAACCACCCTGAAACTGATAATAGTCATCAGAATCTAAAATATCATGTTCCTTATTATCTTGATTATGAACAACTAATTGCACTTTTTTAAGAGCGTTTTCTAATGATTTTTTATCCTCAATAGGTTCAATATTATCACTATAAATCCACTTACTCCAATTAAGAAAAGATTCTCCAAAATCTTCTATATTTTCCCAATTAGAATTTGAAATTAGTTCTTGTAGACCAGCTCCATATGAACCTGGGGCTGAACCAAATATACGATTAATTGGATCACCAACCTTTAATGCTCCAGCAAGAGGGTTAAATTTATCATTCTCATTAAGATTAGAAATCAGATTTATTGCTTTAGAAGTTAATTTGACTAACTGAGGAAATGCATCTCTAAACATTCCCGAAATCCTTAATGTAACATCTACTCTTGGCCTATCGAGAACAGATAAAGGGATGATTTCTAAGTCAACTACTCTTCTTGAGGGGCCATCCCATATAGGTTGTACGCCTAATAAATATAATATTTGACAAATGTCTTCTCCACCATTTCGCATGGTGGATGTTGCCCATACAGATATTGCCATATTTTTTAAATCTTCTCCATTTTCTTGTTTGTATAAATCAAGTATTTGAGACGCAGATTTACAACCAACACTCCATGCTGATTCAGTTGGCAGTCCTCTAGCATCAACTGAAAAGAAATTTTTACCTGTGGGTAAAGCTTCAGTTTTACCTCTAGTAGGGGCTCCAGATGGACCACTTTTTACATATTTGCCATTTAATGAATTAATAAATGATAATTTTTCATTATAAGGAGAATTAATTATTGGATTTAGGATCTCATTTTTTAATAATAAAAAATAATTATTATGTTTTTTATCATTAAAGAAATAGTCTATTATTTTCTGATTTTTATATTTTTCTAGATATTCTATATTAGTTTTGTTTTTGTAAAAAAATAAATATATTATATATTTGGCTTGTTGTTCCAAAAACTCAATAGCCATCCTAAAATTTAAAATTTTTTTGTTTGAAAACCTGAATAATATTTTTTTATCCATTTCAGTTAACTTTTGATCATATTTATTTGTCCAAGGATTCAAATCTAGTTTTAAATTTTTCGCTATATATTGAACAACACCAATGCGGTTGGCATTTGGTACTCTAGCAATACACAAGAATAAATTTATTTCATTAATATTATTCTGCCTATTGCCAAAAACGTGCAAACCTGTTCTAATTTGGGATTCTTTAATTTTGCATAGAAAGGAATCAATTTCTTCTATTTGATTATTTTTATTATCTAAAGTAATTTCACTAAATTCTTTTTTAATTAATTCAAAAATTGATTTTTCTATTATTTCAATACGATTAGAATTTAATAATTTTGCTTCAAAATATTCGTCTAAATAATTTTCTAATATTGAATATTTTCCATATAATTCTGACCTATCCAAAGGAGGGGTTAAATGATCAATAATTGTGGCAGCAGTTCTTCTTTTAGCTTGGGATCCTTCTCCAGGATCATTTACGATAAAGGGATATATGTGAGGTATTGCTGGACAAATAATATTTGGAAAACATTTATTGCTGAGACCTATAGATTTGCCAGGTAACCATTCAACAGTCCCATGTTTACCAATATGACATATAGCATTTGCATTAAAAACCTTTTCAATCCAAAAATATTGTGCTAGATATCTATGAGGAGGTGGAAGATCAGGAGAATGAATATCCCTATCAGTGTAAGCTTCATAACCTCGTTGAGGTTGAATCAATAATGTTATTTTTCCAAATCTAAGACCATTTATTGAGAAGCCTTCATTATCTAGATCTATTGCATCAGATGGTTTACCCCAACGATTAACAATAATATTTTTTGGATCAAGTTCTAAATAATTCCAATATTTTAAATATTCACTAAGTGGTAAGTAATCTAACGGTCTATTATTTTGAGATTCAATATCATTAGTTCTAGTTTTTATAAGCATTGACATTAATTCCGAAGAATCTTGAGGATAATCACAAGCTCCAAGGTCATAACCTTCTAATTTTAACCAATTAAGAATATTTATTATTGAAGATGGTGTATTTAGACCAACTCCATTACCAATTCTTGCGTTCCTTACTGGATAATTACTTATTACTAAACAAATTCTTTTATCAAAATTATTAAGTTTCTGAAGTTTCACATAATTTGATGCAAATTTTGTAATCCATTCAATCCCTACTTGATCAGCTTTGTAACTAGTTATTTCACTGTAAAGTTTATTTTTTTTTGAAATTATTTCTTTAAATGCAGAAGGGCAGGTAGTAATTCTTCCATCAAATTCCGGAATAATTATTTGCATTAATAAATCAGATGAATTCATCCCAATTGATGAATTTGACCAATTTTTTTTTGATAAATTAGAAGAAAGAAGCTGTAAAATTGGGATTTTAAGAGAAGTAAAAATGTTTGTAGAATTTTCAATCAAATTATTATTTTTGATTTGAGATGAAGAAAATGAAGTTGTGGTAATTATTATTTTAATATCTTCTTTTTTAAAAATTTCTATTAATTTCTTTTGAATACTATGATCTTTTAGAGTTGAAATAAAAAATGTTTTAGGGGATAATCCGCATTTTCTTAACTGCAAATTAAGTTTTTCGTTTACTTCAATTTCATTAGCCAAAAAAAGCGATTTATAGGATATTATTCCAATCTTTTCTCCTTTTTCAATTTTCCAATCATACAAATAAGGATCTGCATAAAAAGAAATCTTCAAAAACTCATCAGGAATTAATGTTTCATCTTTTTTTAGGTAATTTAAACAATTAAGAAATTTTCTATAATTTTCCAGTCCTCCAGATCTTAGTAATCTAGAAAAATTTAATGCTAGATCTTTATCTATACTACTTATTTCACATAAGGAAACTTCCTGATCGAGGGTCCCTGATAAGATTACTAACTTCCTTTCTTTATCAACTGCTTGCCAATTTAAAAGTTGTTCAATTCCATAGTTCCATGTACCTTTATCTCCGAATAATCGTAGTACGACAACTTTTGCATAATTAATTGTTTTTAATAGATAATTATCTACTTGAGCTGAGGAATTTAAATTAGATATTTCTAAAGCTCTAATATTATTTTTTAATGAAGCAAATTCTTTTTCTAACAATAAGGTCGATAAGAGATTTAAATCAGCTTTGACACTTGTTATAAAAATAAAATCTGCAACTGGTTGCTCTATTAAATCATCCTTATTCTTTTCATTTCCTGCTATATTTAATATCCTGTGCATTTTTATATATAAATAGGGTTTAGAATACGTAAGTAGGATAAAACAAGTTTACCTTAATTAAATAAATTGAATATGCATGAATTTCTTCCTTACGCCTGGTTCGAAGGTAAATGTATTCCATTTAAAGAAGCAAAAATATCAATAGCTACTCACGCTCTACATTATGGTACTGCTGCATTTGGTGGAATGCGAGCAATACCTAACCCTACAAATAAAGAAGAATTTCTCTTATTTAGAACTGATAAACATATAAAAAGATTATCTCAAAGTGCAAAATTACTCTTAACTGATATTTCTGAAGAATATATTTTTAAAGCCTTAGAGGAAGTTATAAAAAGAAATAAACCAGAAAAACCTATCTATATTAGACCATTCGTATATACAAGCGATTTAGGTATAGCTCCAAGGTTACACAATATTGAAACAGATTTCTTTATTTATTGTATTGAACTGGGAGATTATCTATCCCCAGATGGTGTTTCTTGTAGAATGAGTAGTTGGACTAGACAAGAAGATAGATCTCTCCCATTGAGAGGAAAAATAAGTGGAGCTTATATTACTAGTTCATT
Organism: Prochlorococcus marinus CUG1438; assembly: GCA_017644325.1. NCBI lineage: Bacteria > Bacillati > Cyanobacteriota > Cyanophyceae > Synechococcales > Prochlorococcaceae > Prochlorococcus > Prochlorococcus marinus. Next base: position 223,907 of record JAEPLS010000002.1, read on the forward strand.
AGCTAAAACAGAAGCTAGTTTATCGGGTTTTGATGAAGCCTTGCTATTAAATTCAAGTGGTAAAGTAAGCGAAGCTAGTGGCATGAATTTATTTATTGTAAGAAACGGAGACTTAATCACTCCTGGTGTTGATCAAGATATACTTGAGGGTATTACTAGAGCTAGTGTAATTGAATTAGCAAAATCCTTTGGAATAAATGTAATTGAAAGACCTGTTGATAAAACAGAATTATTAATAGCAGATGAAGTTTTTCTAACTGGTACAGCAGCAAAAATTACTCCAGTTAAAAAAATTGAATCAAGTGAATTAAATGGTGAAAGACCAATAATGAATAAATTAAAAAGTAAGCTTATAGAAATAACAGAAGGTCGTTCTCAAGACTATGATAATTGGGTAACAAGAATTTCTTTAAAATAAATAAATTTTTATCTAGAAATGGAATCTTTCAGAACCTATCTAAATAGAGATGAAAAGCCATTAATAATTTTTGACGGGGGAACAGGAACTTCTTTTCAGAACTTAAATCTTACTGCAGACGACTTTGGAGGCAAAGAATTAGAGGGTTGTAATGAAAACCTTGTTTTATCCTCACCAAAGGTAGTTGAAAAGGTTCATAATTCATTTTTAGAAGCAGGCTGTCATGTTATAGAAACCAATACTTTTGGAGCCTCATCAATAGTTCTTGATGAATATGATATTGCGGATAAGGCATATGAGATAAATAAAAATGCTGCATTAATAGCAAAAAAGACTGTTGCCAAATACGCATCAGCTGATAAGCCAAGGTTTGTTGCTGGCTCAATTGGACCAACTACTAAATTACCAACATTAGGACATATAGATTTTGATCAATTAAAGCAATCTTATAAAGAACAAATATATGGTCTTACAGATGGAGGAGTTGATCTTCTTTTAATTGAAACTTGTCAAGATGTATTACAAATAAAATCTGCCTTATTAGCGACTAAAGAAGTACTTGATAGTAAAAATATAGATATACCTATAATGGTATCGATAACAATGGAAACAACAGGTACTATGCTTGTTGGATCTGACATCGCCTCTGCATTAACAATATTAGAACCATTTAATATAGATATCCTTGGACTGAATTGTGCAACTGGTCCAGAACAGATGAAAGAACATATTAAATATTTGTCTGAAAATTCTCCTTTCGCTATAAGCTGTATTCCCAATGCAGGACTTCCTGAAAATATTGGTGGTGTAGCTCACTACAGATTAAAGCCAATAGAATTGAAGATGCAGTTAATGAATTTTATATATGACTTTAATGTTCAATTAATAGGTGGATGTTGTGGGACAACACCTGAACATATTAAATATCTTTCTTCAATAATCGATGAAATTATTGATGACGAAAGGTCTAACAAAAATGTTAATAACAATTTAAGTGGTTATATTCCCTCTGCATCATCAATATATAATTCTGTACCATACAAACAAGACAACTCTATTTTGATTGTAGGAGAAAGATTAAATGCAAGTGGATCTAAAAAGGTAAGGGAGTTATTAAATAACGACGATTGGGATGGACTAGTTTCAATCGCAAAGCAACAACAAAAAGAAAATGCACATGTTCTAGATGTGAATGTTGATTATGTGGGGAGAGACGGAGTGAAAGATATGAAAGAAATAACTTCAAAACTAGTTACCAACATAAATTTGCCATTAATGATTGACTCTACAGATGCTGACAAAATGGAAAGTGGATTAAAGTCAGCTGGTGGTAAATGTATTATAAATTCAACCAATTACGAAGACGGAAATGAAAGGTTTGATCAAGTTCTAAATTTAGCCTTAGGGTATGGTTCAGGTCTTGTTGTAGGAACTATTGATGAAGATGGAATGGCAAGGAATGCGGATAAAAAATTTAACATTGTAAAACGAGCGGTTAATAGAACTAGAGAATGTGGCTTGTCAGATTATGAGTTATTTTTTGATCCATTAGCTCTGCCAATATCTACTGGGATAGAAGAAGATAGATTAAACGCTAAAGAGACAATTAATGCTATATCAAAAATTCGTAAAAATTTCCCAAATAGTCACATCATACTGGGGATATCAAACATTAGTTTTGGGCTTTCACCATTATCAAGAATTAATTTAAATTCAATATTTTTAGATGAATGCATTAAAGCGGGATTGGATTCTGCTATCATTGCTCCAAATAAAATTTTGCCATTATCAAAAATTTCTGAAGAAACTAAAAAGCTTTGCTTAGATTTGATATATGACAAAAGAGAATTTGAAGATGATATTTGCATTTATGATCCATTAGTAGAATTAACAAAGGCTTTTCAAGATTTATCTATTCAAGATTTCAAAAAAGCATCTTCAGAAAATAAAAACCTAACTCTGGAAGAAAGTCTAAAAAATCATATTATTGATGGAGAAAAAATAGGTTTAGAGGATAAATTAACTAAAGCGTTAAAAAAATATAAACCCCTTGAAATAATTAATACCTTTTTACTAGATGGGATGAAAGTTGTAGGAGATTTATTTGGCTCAGGTCAAATGCAATTGCCATTTGTACTCCAATCCGCTGAAACAATGAAATTTGCTGTTTCAATTTTAGAACCATATATGGAAACTGTAGATGAAAACATATCAAATGGAAAACTCTTAATTGCCACTGTTAAAGGCGATGTTCATGATATTGGAAAAAATTTGGTTGACATAATACTCACAAATAATGGTTATGACGTAATAAATCTTGGAATAAAACAAGATGTTTCAGCAATTATAGATGCACAAAAAAAGCACAATGCAGATTGCATCGCTATGAGCGGATTACTTGTTAAATCAACTGCTTTTATGAAAGATAATTTAGAGGCTTTCAACAATGAAAATATTAGTGTACCAGTAATATTAGGAGGCGCTGCCTTAACCCCAAAATTTGTAAATGAGGACTGCAGCAAAATCTATAAAGGGAAAATATTGTACGGAAAAGATGCATTCACTGATCTTAAATTCATGAATGAATATATGGATAATAAAAAAAAGGGTAATTGGTCAAATACAGAGGGGTTTATTAACAATGAGGGTATAAATACTAATTTAGCCTCATCAAAATCCAACTCTCAAACTGTTAAAAATTCAATATCCATAAATACCGAGACATCCAAAATAAATTTAAAAGAAAATTTCATAAGATCTAAATTTATAAATGAAGAAGAACCAATTCAAGCCCCTTTCTTGGGAACGAAAGTCTTGAACGAGGTCGATATAGATTTAAATAAGTTAATTTTTTATCTAGATACAAAAGCTCTATTTAGCGGACAATGGCAAATAAAAAAAGGAAAAACCCAAAGCGTAGATGAATACAATAACTATTTGGATTCATATGCTAAACCATTGTTAGATAGATGGTTAGAGACAATTATAGAAAAAAAACTTATTTCACCCAAAGCAGTTTATGGATATTTCAGGTGCGGTAGAAAAAATAATAGTATTTTCTTATTTGATGATAAATCATTAAATAAAATATCCCAATTTAATTTCCCAAGACAAAAATCTGGGAATAATTTATGCATAGCTGATTTTTATTGTGATTTAAAAAATGATAAACCGATAGATATATTTCCTATGCAGGCAGTAACGATGGGCGATATTGCTAGTGAATATTCTCTAAAATTATTTAAAGAAGATAAATATAGCGATTATTTATTATTCCATGGACTTACAGTGCAATTAGCAGAAGCTCTAGCTGAGTATGTCCATGCATTAATTCGTATTGAATGTGGTTTTAGGACTGAAGAACCAGAAATAAATAGAGAAATACTAGCTCAAAAATATAGAGGAGCTAGATATTCATTTGGTTATCCTGCATGTCCAAAAGTCTCTGATTCAAACATACAAATATCATTGTTGGATGCAAAAAGAATAAACTTGACCATGGATGAATCTGAACAACTTCATCCAGAACAAAGTACTACAGCTATTATTTCACTACACTCAAAAGCTAAATATTTCAGCGCCTAAGCTAAATCTTTAGTTGTTTTCTAAATATTCAATAATATCTTCCTGTAGTTCTTCCATCGTTTCATTATCACCCATATCAAGTCCCTCACCCGCAGCGTCCTGTGTTAACTCAAGATAATATGAAGCACCATCACTAGATAAAAATTCTAATGCAGAAGTTTCATCACTATCTTTAAAAGCTTCATAAAGAGCTTTAAATGCTATGTTTTCAGTAAAGTCCCAATCCATAATGAAAAAAACCTTATTAGAATTATTACCTCCTTACCCCCCATACTCGTCAACCTTTTTAAAGAAATGTTCGTGTTTTATTATTATTAAAAAATTCTATGACTAAAAATAATCAAGATCAGTTGAATGTCTTCGGAGAAAAAATTGAGGTTTGTAGTTGCGCACCTATGACAGGGTGGTTCAGAGATGGATTTTGCAACTATGACAAAAATGATGGAGGGAATCATTCCATATGTTGTGTAATGGATGATAATTTCCTGAAATATAGTAAATCACAAGGTAATGATTTAATAACTCCCATGCCTATTTACTCATTCCCAGGACTAAAGAATGGGGATCATTGGTGTATTTGTCTTGATAGGTGGAAGCAAGCATTATTAGACGGTCTTGCACCAAAAGTCATATTAGAATCAACGAATATAGTAGTCTTAAAGTCAGTACCTCTGGAAAAATTGAAAGAATATCAATTTAATAAAAAGTAATTACAAATTTATTATTTTTTTTAAAATAATTATGATAATTTTTTTAATATGAGTTTAGAAATATATTGGAAAAAAGCACTAGAGCAAACTCGATTATCAATTGATGATAAATCATTATATCCTCTTAAAACTGATATTATTACAAGAGATTTATATGAAAAAGACGACTTCATAATTAGAAAACTCGATACTTCAAAATTTAATAAAAAAAAAATTTATGGACCTAAGCAGAATCCATTTTGTCCTTGGGAAAAGATACTAGAAATCGATAAAATTGGTGATAATCATCAACTAATATTAAATAAGTACCCTGTACAAAAAGGTCATATTTTACTAATTACAAATGAATGGAAACCTCAAAATGGATGGTTAGATATTAAAGATTGGAGAGCGATCCAACAAGTTAATAAGGATACTAGTGGATTATGGTTTTTCAATAGTTCTCCAATTGCGGGTGCAAGTCAACCTCACAGGCATTTTCAACTTCTGCGTAGATCTAGAGGTGAGATATCATGCCCTAGAGAAAAGTGGTTTTTAGAAATGAACTCATATCAAGATTTAAATAGTAAGCTTAAAAAAAATATTATTGTATCCAAATTTAATTTTTTAGATAATTCATCATCTCTTTTTGAATTTTATTTAGAGTTATGCAAGAAATTAGGACTTGGAGACCCTATTAGTGATAAGAAACCGATATATCCTTACAATATTTTAATAACTAATAAATGGATCGCCATTATAAAGAGAAAAAATGATCATATTCATGGTTTCAGTATTAACGGTTTAGGTTTTGCAGGATATCTATTAGTAACTGAAAAATCAAATATTAATTATTTAAAGAAATTTGGACCTGAAAAACTTCTTGAAAGTTTTGTTTGAATACTAGTTATTTACTTCAACTTCTTTATCTCTGCTTATTTGGCTTTCTAGGACTTCTATAGATGCTGTTACAGAGGCAATTTTACGTTCAAGTGAATCCTTAAAATAATTGAGCATTTCTAATTTCTTATGTTGATAAAAACTCTTTTTTTCTTTAGATGATTTGAAATAACAGTTAAACATTTTTATTTTTATTATAAAAAGATACTTAATTGACTTGTGACATGAAAATAAATTGGTTTTAATTTAAAAACAATATTCCGTATGGACTTTAAATTTTTTTTGAATAAAATTAAATAAAATCCTTCCTATTCAAGAAATATTATTGAATATTCCAGAAAATTCAAATACAAAAAGAATTTCAATTGATTTACCTGAGGAACTAATTTCCAGGTTTGATCAATTACGAAAAGAATGGGGATTTAGAGCTAGAGGACCTGTAATAGAAAAGATACTTAAAGAACTTCTTCAAGAAGATGATTTACTACCTAAGAACCAACAGCAAGAAATAGACTTTAACGAGAAGAAGAATAATGAAAATTTAAATATTGATGAAGATACTGCATTGGTATTAATTAAATCAGACGTAAAAAAAGAAGTTAATGAGATATCTTTGAATAAAAGATTTACAAGTAACAAACAATATAAAGAAAAATCCAACTCAGACATAAGCCTTCCCAATTTTGTTGAAAAAAAAGTAAAGAATCTAAGAAGAAGTATTAATAGTGAAAAATTAAAGGAAAATATTAATGATATTCAAATTAATACAATTAAAGAAACTGAATTAATAAAATGTCGAATTGAATTAATTAGTCATTGGAAAAACTTGTATGGATCAGCTCCTAATGATCATGTAGTAGAGGCTTCGATGGATTGGTTTGGAAGGGATATATGGCCAAATCTCGATGGAACTGAAAATCTACCCTTTACGTGGAGTGCAGCCAATAAATTAATGTCTGAATTATGTCCATTTTGGATAAAGAAAAATCCATCCCTTGAGATTGTGTTATTAATGATTGGCGTTTTAGAAGACCCTTTTGCTACATCAGATTTATTTAATAGGATACCAACTCTTGTGAGAAGGTTTGTAAGTAGATTTAAACGAAATAACAGATCAAATTCATTTGAAACTTTGGACTCAACAATGACAGTACATGGAGCACTTAAATTATTGAATTTATCAACATCCGCAGGATCAGCTCATACGTTCCGTAAAATTAGGGAGGCCTATAAATCAATAGCCTTAGAGACACATCCGGATGCTGGAGGATCAACAGATCAAATGAGAAAATTGAATGAAGCGTATCAATTGCTAAAAAATCTATATAGAAATTAATATACTAATTCTTAAATAAGACTAAGTATAAGTCTAATTAATAGTCTCATATAAGATAATTGTTAAGTTTAAAATTTCTGATATTCATCAATTATTATTTTTTAAATTTATGGAAAAATAATAATGTATAAATGAAAATTAAAAAAAAATTACTTTTAAAAAAAATTCCTTTTCTAGTACTTCTTACATAAGACTAATTATGAGTCCAGTAAATAGTCTTATAATAGATAAGCAAGATTAAATAATTTATTAATTTATTGAATGATACCCAAACTGCTTAATGCCTGGTAAAAACTTAAAATTGAATAATAAATCAATAAACTATGTCCTTTTAATGTCCAAGAAATTAATAAAAGCCGAAAAGTACTGTTATATGGACCTTTTATATCTTCCCGTACTGCCTTAAAGACAGTACTACTTGCTTTGTAGCTTTTGAATGGCGGTTTGTTTATTAATACTGGGCACATCATTTAAACCGTTTGCATCAAACCAAGGTGCACTAGCCCAGTCAAACCCTTCTCCAAAAGTGTTGTCAGGTGCGGCTATATACCAATGGCATGAAGCATCAGGAACATCAACAGAACATTTTGACCAATCATTTGACCACTGGGGAACCTGCACCCACAGCACTGAAGATATCAATAGAGATAATAAATTAATCATGAACTTTATAATACATTATTAATGAGTTTTGTATGAGTATTACTTATTACATATGAGAATCATACATAGACTCATATATAGTCTTAAATAAGACTTTCAATACATTTAATTTCTCAATTTTGTGTTAAAACTTTTTTCAACTTTAGAAATGATGCTTGAGTGTATGGATTTAATATCTGAGTCTAATAATGTTTTATCTTTACCTCTATAAGATAATCTAAATGTATAGCTTATATAATCATCCCCAAGTTTAATATCCTCAAAAGCATCGATTAAACATACATCCTCTAAAAGATTTTTTCCTGTTTTTCTTATTTGTGAAGTTATATCGCTAATTAAAAATTTCTTACTGAAAATAAAATTTATATCCCTCTCCATTTTCGGAACAGTTGGGTATTGCTTAAATATTGGAATCCATTTATGTTTTCTTGTACTAGCTCCCAAGAGTTTAGCTACATTTATACTAAATAAATAAACTTTTTTTAATGACTTCTTATTTAGTATTAATTTGGGATGGATTTCACCAAAATAACCTGCATCATTACCTTCAATAATTAATTTTGCTGTTCTTCCGGGATGAAGAAAATCTATTGAATCATTAGGTTTATCATCAATTTTTATATTCAAACAAGCTAAAGCTTCCTCTAACTTTCCTCTAGCCTGATAATAATTAAGATCATTATCATTACCCGTATTCATCCATTTTCCAAATTTTCTATTGCCATAAATTACTCCATTCAGTACTTCTTCTTGAATGAAATCAGTATTCTTATGAAAAACATTTCCAATTTCAAATATAAAACAACTTGTTTGTCCAGCTTTTATATTACGGTTTACAATCTCCAAATGTTCATTCCAGATATTATCTCTTAGGCAGCTAGTTTCTAATAACAAAGGATTAGAAATCTTTATAAGTGTTTCTTTATCTTCTGGAACAAGAGAGTAGCTAAGTACCTCGTTAAAACCATTTTGTGTAAAACCATTTTTTACTTTTCTCAATGCCAACTGTTCTGAAGACAATTTTCCAGGCTTAATAGGATTAGGAAGGTTCAAGTCGAATCTGTCGTAACCTATTAATCTCGCAATTTCTTCAATTAAATCTATCTCTCTTATTAAATCTTGTGATCTATTAGGAATCACAGCTACATCCCAGCCATATTCTTTACTCTTTAAAGTACAACCTATGAGTGTTAATTTATCAACTATTTCAGTATCAGATAGATTTCTTTTTTCAAATTGATCGTTAATGATTAATGGACCAAGAATTTTATGTATTCGAGTTCTCCTTAATTTAATAAAAATATCATCATCATTTATTAAATTCGAAGTATTGATGATTGGTAAATTGATAGAAAAATATTCTTCTAAAAGATTAATTGCTCTAATAACTGCACTTATGGTATTTTTTGATGAAATCCCTTTTTCATATCTGCTGCTTGATTCTGTTCTAATGCCAATCGCCTTTGAAGATTTTCTTATAGTAACTGGATTAAAAACGGCGCCTTCAAGGTAAATAGAAGAAGTAGTATTGGTTACAGAAGTCTCTAAACCACCTATAACCCCGGCAATAGCAATAGCTTTATCGCAACAAGTAATTATTGTAATATCTTCATTTAATTCATATTTTTTACCATCTAAACATACAAGATTTTCGTTATTCCTAGCTTTTCTTACTGAGAAGTCCTCTGGAGAAACTTCCCTGCCAATTAAGTTAGATAGTTTTTCTTTGTCAAACGCATGCAAAGGTTGTCCTTGTTCTAAAAGAATGTAGTTTGTTAAATCAACTAGAAGATTAATCGACTTTATACCTGATTTTTCTATGCGGTCTATAAGCCATTTTGGCGATAGTTTATCTCCATTTACTCCATCAATGCAGCTTATTGTATAAATACAATCAGATTTTATTGCCTCTGGGCAAAGCTTCATTCCCTTAAGTAAATGAATATTATATTTATGGTTTAATTCTGGAAAATTTAATGTGGATTCTAAAAGGGCAGAAATTTCGCGGGCTATACCTATAACCGACATTCCGTCAGGTCTATTAGCTGTAATGGCTAAATCATATATAAAATCATTTAATTGAAGCAACTCAGACCCTGGTGTGCCTAATTCATGTTTTAAGGCTAAATCTTCATCAATGATCTCTATCCCTTCGCTAGAGTCTTCTAATCCTAGTTCCTGCAGAGAGCATATCATTCCTTCACTCATGACACCTCTAATTTCACTTCTTTTGATAGTTAAATCTACTGCATTTAATTTCGCACCGACTGTAGCAACATAAACATAAATATTTGGCTTGATGTTTCGCGCACCGCAAATAATTTGTAAATTCTTTGAAGAACCAATATCAACTTGGCAAATAGAGAGTTTGTCAGATCCTTCGTGTTTTAAAACAGATAAAACCTTACCTAAAACAACACCATTTACATTTTCTGAACAATCTTCTAACGATTCAACCTCAAATCCCCCAATAGATAATTTCTCAGAAAGATCATCAGGAGTAGAAGTAATTTCTACTAAATTTTTCAACCAATTTTGAGAAACTTTCATTTATATTTTTAATCAATGATAATAAAAGAAGTAAGTATATCTTCAAAAAAGTTTGTTGAAGATGTACAATAGAAAATTATACAATAAAGTATTAATTAAAATGGCCAAAAAAGGGACAAGAGTTGTAGTTACCCTGGAATGTACTGAAGCTAGGACAAGCACAGATCCTAAGAGATCAAATGGTGTCTCGAGATATACAACTGAAAAGAATCGTAGAAATACAACTGAAAGATTAGAACTAAAAAAGTTTAATCCTCATTTAAACAGAATGACAATTCACAAAGAAATAAAGTAATCAAATCAAATTAAATCATGCCTAATTCAATTTTTAAAAAACAATTATCACCTATCAAACCTGGGGATCCTATTGACTATAAGGATGTAGAACTCCTAAAAAAATTTATAACTGAAAGGGGCAAAATTCTTCCAAGAAGGATGACTGGTTTAACCTCTAAGCAACAAAGAGATCTTACATTAGCTGTAAAAAGAGCCAGAATTGTAGCTCTTTTACCCTTCGTAAATCCTGAAGGATAATTTCATACTTAATATAGTCTGCACTATTGTTGATTTCTCAAATATTTGAAAGATTTAACTAATTTAAAAACATACATTATTGACTCTGATGATCCACATGAGGTTGATGACGCAATTTCTTTAGAAATAATAGAAGGAAATATAAAAAATTTATGGATACACATAAGTAATCCATGCAAACTCTTTTTACATGACTCAAATATTGATTTAGAAGCAAGAAGGAGAAATAGCAGTTTATATTTAATTGATCAATATATCCCCATGCTACCTAAAGATATACTTGAAAAAGCTAATCTAGCTCAAAACAAAACTTCAGAAACTATTAGTGCAGCAATAGAATTTAATGACGATGGATCAATAAATAATTATGAGATAATTGAAGCATTAATAAAACCAAAATATCAATTAACATATGAAGATGTAAATGAAATATTAGAATTAGAACCTAAAGAAGAAATTGAATTAATTGAGATAAAAAATTTATTAGAAAAAAGTATTTCATTCAGAAAGAAAAAAGGAGCGATTATTATTGATAGTCCTAATAGTAAAATCAAATTATATAATGATAAAGTTATACTTAATAAATTAGAGAAATCAATACCTCAAATTATAGTTGCAGAATCAATGATATTAATGGGTTATGTAACAAGTTTATTTTTAAATAAAAATAATTTAGCGGCTGCATTTAGGATTCAGAAATTAAATTGTAATCCATCTGAAATATTGTATAAATACAATGATAGTGAAATTAAATATATAATATTAAAACAACATATGGGGAAAAGTAATATAACAACTAAGCCCGGAATCCATGAGTCATTAGGACTTAAAATGTATGTACAATCTACTTCCCCATTGAGGAGATATCTTGATTTAATTATACAAAGACAAGTATATAATAAAATTAATAATTTCGAACCACTTAGTATAGACTCAGTCTCAAGAATTATTGACTATTCAAAGAATAGACAAATAGAAAACAACAATCTCTTTAAAAATGATAAGTTTAAGTATTTAACATTATTTTTTAAGAATGAAAATAAACCTTTTTATAAAATAATATTTGTTAAGTGGATTAATCACAAAAGAAATATAGCTTTAGTTTTTTTTCCAGAATATTCATTGGAAACACTTATTACTCTTTATGTATCAATAGAAATATATAGTAATAAAGTATATAAAGTAAAACATATTATAAATGATAATAATCTTATAGAATTTATTTATTAATTAAAAAATTAATAAAGTATACCTTTATAAGATTAAAAAAAATTCTGTTAATATTAATAAAAAAGCTTTATGAGTTTTATCATTACTACCCCTTTATATTATGTAAATGATAAACCTCATTTAGGAAGTGTATACACAACAATAATTTGTGACTCGATAGCTAGGTATAAAAGGCTCATAGGTGAAGATGTTATTTTCATCACAGGTGTTGATGAACATGGTTTAAAAATACAAAGAACGGCATATGAAAAGGGTATTGAGCCAAAAGCGCATTGCGATGAAATCTCAGAAATTTTTAATACTAATTGGAAAAATTGGGATATATCTTTCGATAGATTTATAAGGACATCTTCAAAAAATCATGAGTTAGTTGTTAATGAATTTTATGAAAGAGTAAAAGCATCTGATGATATCTATATGGGAGTGCAAAAAGGTTGGTATTGTGTCGGTTGTGAAGAATTTAAAGATAATCCAGAAAACTCATCATCATACAAGTGTCCCATACATCAAAAAAATCTAGAATGGAAAAATGAAGAGAATCTATTTTTTAGACTTTCGAAATATCAAAAAGAAATTGAGAAGATAATCAACGAACCATCTTTTATAGAACCTATAGAAAGAAGGAATGAAATTATAAATTTTGTTTCTAGAGGTTTAAAGGATTTTTCAATTTCAAGAACAAATGTCTCATGGGGAATACCTGTTCCTGGCCACGACAATCACACCTTCTACGTATGGTTTGATGCTTTACTTGGATATGTTAGTGCTATTAGTTCTGATGCAACAGATCATTCATTGGAAAAATCAATTAATGGAGGATGGCCAGCAGATATTCATTTAATAGGTAAAGATATACTAAGGTTTCATGCCGTCTACTGGCCTGCGATGCTCATTTCTGCAGGGATGAGTGTTCCTAAAAAAGTTTTAGGTCATGGATTTTTAACCAGAGAAGGACAAAAGATGGGTAAAAGCATAGGAAATGTACTTGACCCTGACCTTTTGATCTCTAAGTATGGAAATGATCCTGTAAGGTGGTATTTAATTAAAGATATATCACTAGGTAATGATGGAGATTTTCAAGACAAAAGATTTGTTGACATTATCAATAATGATCTAGCTAATACAATCGGTAATTTACTAAATAGAACATTATCTATGTCCAGAAAATGGTTTGATAATAAAGTTCCACATAATAAAAAAATATCAAGTGAAAATAATTTAGAAAATTTTGCTAAAGATACAGTTGATAACTATATTAATAAATTTGATACCTACAAATTAGATCAAGCAGCAAATGAAGTTCTCAACTTTGCAATTAAAACAAATTTGTATTTAAACGATAATCAACCATGGTTGTTAGTAAAACAGGAAGATAATTTGCCTTTTGTTGAAGAAATCATTTACAACGTATTAGAGAGTACCCGAATAATAGGATTATTATTACAACCTTTATTACCGGAACTATCTTCAAAAATAAATGAACAACTTGGTACCACATATAAAAAGGAAGTACCTTGGGAACAACAACTAAAATGGGGGTTATTAATTAGTAATTCAAACTTACCTAAACCTACTCCAATAATTAATAAACTTGAGTATGAGTAATTTATATAGATTAATAATCTTCGTTCCAATTCTTATTATTGGATGTACACCTAGTTCATTTGAAGAAAATAAAATCATACAAAAAATAGATAGTTTAGATATGAATATTTTTTCTAAGAAAGGTGAAAAAATATATTCTATAACTAGTCCATATTCAAGCTACGATAAAAATGAATTAAAATTCCAATTAAAAAAAACTACAATAAATATTTTTAGCGGAGAACAAACAAAGTATATAATTAGTTCAGATGAATCTACATTGTCAAACAATAATAAAATTTTAAAATTAACAGGAAATGTAAAATTAAAAAATTTTAAGGGAGACGAAGATTTTTTATACGCAGATAATTTTATTTGGAATATAGAGGAGAATAACTATTTGTTAGAGGGAAATATAAGATTTGAGAATAAAAGTATTATCTTAAATTCAGGAAAAGCCATTTTGGGCTCTGATAACATAATCGAATTTTTCAAACCCGTAAAATATATAATTAAAGATGATAATAATGAGAATAAATATGAAATAAACTCAGAAAATGCTTATTACAATCTAAATACAGAATCCGTACGTTTTAAAGCAAAGGATAAAAGAGTACGATCAATAATTTATTTCTAAAAATTATTTTTTGAGAAAATATTATTAATTTTCTTTGACCAATTATTTATCCATTTTTCATCAGACTTAGTAAAACATTTTGAACTCCAACCTCCTATCAAAATAAATGCATTACTATTTATTGGCACAACCAAAACAGATGGTATATTTGGACAAAAATCAAAAAACTCATCTCTACCTGGATAAAATTTAGTATTAGCTAATGATATTAATTTCATATCTTTTACAGACCTCAAACAAGTTTCTCCCGGTTTAAACTCACTACTTGAAGTAATTCCTCTTCTTAGTATATTTACTCCATTATTGTGAATTAATATTGTAGCGGCTGCCGTAGAAGTTAATATAGTTTCAGATCCCCATGCAAGTTCATCAATAACTTCGTCAGGAATGTTTTTTTCGAAGATAAACTTATTTTCACCCTTAAGTTCAGCCTTCTCACCAGCCAATGGTTCAAATTGTTTAAATAAGAAACCTATTAAGATAATAATTAATGAAGATATTGCAGCAATTACCTGTGCTCGTTCAAGTTCGGGAGTAATTGACTCAATAGAGAAGAAATTTGCTATTTGAAAAATAAAGAGTGTGAATCCGATTAATATTAATGATTTTCCATTGAAGCCCATTTACAAAAAAGTCTTAACTCTACATGAACTATTAGATTATTATATTGATTAGAAACTTTAATGTTACTCAAACATATTGTTTTTAATATATAATTAATCAAAACCTAATAAAATGAAAAAATACATTAATAAATATCTTTTATCTTTTTTAATTACTGGATTAATATTTATCGTAATTCCCACAACTACATACGCATCAAATATCAATAACATAAACAAATTATTTGTCGTAGCACAACAAAAGACTATTATTAACTACGAAAAAAGTCAGCCCTCTTCTATTGATAACCCAGTAGTTGATCCGAATTTTAACGTCATGAGGGCCAGTGATACAGAAAGTTCTACCGCTACTTACATAGTTATTGGCTTATTAATCGCAGCTACAATAATACCCTTAGCAACATGGTGGTACTTCTCTAAATAAAAGAGAATTTATGAATACCAATGGTTTGAATAATAGGAGTAAACAATCTCATATTATTTTTATTACTGGAGGAACAAAGAGCGGTAAGAGTGAATTTGCAGAATATTTAGCTAAGGAGGTTAAAAACATGTCATATGTTGCATTATCAAAAAAAAATACCGAAGATAAAGATTGGCGGGAAAAAATTAAATTACATAGAAAAAGAAGGCCAAATGATTGGAAATTAATAGAGACAACAGATTTATTGAATACACTTAGAAAAGAACAAGACCCTTTATTAATAGACTCAATTGGTGGATTTGTTATGGAAAATATTAACAGAGACAATAGTGAATGGTTAAGAAAGATGAACTTACTAATAAATCAATTAAATAAAAGAAAAAGTCTAACATTTATTGTTGGAGAACAAGTTGGTTGGAGTTTAGTCTCAGAATATAAGATTGGGAATACATACATTGAAAGAATAGGAGAGCTACAAAAGAAAATAACCAAAATATCAAAAGATAATTGGCTTGCAATCAACGGCAGAGCAATCAAAATAGATGAAATAAGTTTAGAAATACCTACTTAAAATTGGAAGTTGCTCTTTTTGAACCTAGAATCCCTCAAAACACAGGCAACATCGCGAGAACATGTGCTGCTTTTAATATTTCTTTAAATCTAATAGAGCCCTTAGGTTTTAAAATTGAAGATAAATATTTAAAAAGAGCAGGTTTAGATTATTGGCCTCTAGTTGAAGTTAATAGATATGAAAATTATGAAAATTTTAAGAAGTCAAAACCAACAAAAAGAATAATTTCCTTTAGTAAAAAAAATGGAATATATTTGAACGATTTTAAATTTAAAGTAGATGACATTTTGCTATTTGGGAGAGAAGATTCAGGATTACCAGAAAACATTATTGATAAGAGCGATGCTTTGATATCAATATTCATGCCTAATCTAAATGCTGAATCCAATAAAAAGAAAGGAGTTCGGAGTTTAAATCTCTCTGTAGCATGTGGTATAGCAGTATATGAGGCACACAAACAAATAAATTTTCAAAATGCCAATTAATTACAAACAATGTCTTACAATATTTGCATGTCTCGGTAGCTCAGCTGGTTAGAGCGGCGGATTCATAGCCCGCAGGTCGCGTGTTCAAGTCACGCTCGAGACATTTCCTAATACTCTACTATGAATTTTATTTAGATAGTTTTTAAAAATCCATTTCTAGCACAATAACAATGATGTACAATTCACCTAGTACGGTCTTAGAGTCAAAGAAGGAAAAAGTTAAATATCCAGAGGCACGGATAATAGTTCTTGATGATAGTTTTAATACATTTCAACACGTAGCAAATTGTCTTCTAAGAATTATCCCTAAAATGAGTGAAAAAAAGGCTTGGGATCTAACCATCAAAGTGGACAAAACAGGTTCAGCAGAAGTATGGAGGGGTAATCTTGAACAAGCAGAGTTATATCATGAACAACTAGTTTGCATGGGATTAACGATGGCTCCCATAGAAAAAACATAAAAATTTTAAAATTTTTTATTTTATTGGCATCAAAGATTGTTGTTTCATTTATTTACTACTTTTCCTCCATACTGTCTAACAATTTTATCTAACAAAATACGAATATCTTTATTTTTAAGTTTCTCTAATTGTTGCAAATTTTCCAAAAGATCACATATTTTACTCTTTGTTCCCTCATTTAATTCAGATACTGACATTATTAGAAAAATATTTTAGCTTCAATTTTAAATCAAAATATATTTACATCTTTATTGTATTAATTTTTTTTTATTGCTATTTTTTTTATGCGGGCTAAGGTTCATTTCTCCACGAGGATTTAGTCCGCTTAATTTTAAGAATAATTAATAACAAAAAAATAGAGCCTATAGGTGTGACACTATCATTCAAGAATATTCTTGTTTTGCTTAATAACTTTCTTGAAGTACTTATACTCAATATATTCATGCATTATTTTGATATCGTCGATGAAGGATTTTCTATTTACATTATATATTTCACTATTACTAGTCTTTTTATTATTTTTGGATAATGGTTCATTCTCAAAATAATCATTGAAAAAAATCTGTTCATTACTGTTCTTAGGAGATAAAGCATCGCTTAGTACTCCTCTAGATCTCAACGCCTCTTCAACTAAAATACCTGTAACTTTTGACTGACTAAATTCATTAGCTCTACATAATTTATCAATGATTTCGTGAACCTCTTCACTCGGCAAAAACCCAATTCTTTTTCTCTGAGAGGGCATAATAATTTAAATTTAGTGTGACACTTGCACATTATAAGTGTTGCACTATATTTGATTTAAGTCAACTTATTTTTTATGTATGTTTTAGTATTACCTGCAGGTTTTTTTCTATGGTTTTTAGCTTACAAAACAAAGCCCATAATAAATGATGAAGTAACACTACATTGGGAAGAGAAAAACATAAATAAGAGAAACAAACTTTTGAATATACTTAAGGAAAGTTTTTAAAATCAACTCTCAACAAACTTTGACCATTCTTTGTGCTTGTAATCTAAATCTGAGATTAATTGTTTTTGATAAGTATATTTGAGCTGATTTTCGTTAAGAGATGTTTTGGGAATAATCATCTCATTTGAGTAAAAATTTGGAGAGTTGAATTTAACAAATTTTTTGTTGATATCCATAAATTGAAATGATCTATTATTTTTTATATGTTTTAAAAACCTTTAGTCTTATTATTTTTATATTTTTTTTATATTTACTTAATATGTTTTTTAGTAAGTTTGTAAATATTATGATTTAAATAATTAAAACAAGTTATATTAAAGTAAATCTATAACTTATTATGAATTTAAAGGAGAGAGGAATAACTGTTGGAGATTTGCTAATCATATTGATAATACTTCTTACCACTACAACAATAGTTAAAACTTTCAACAAGGATAAAAAAACAACCTTACAGTCAAGTTATCAGCATAAAATTTTCTTATTAAAAACCAATTAAGCAACGTATTCATAGAATACTAAATTTCAAGTTTCAAATAATAAACCTAGAGAACTTATTATCTATTTATTTATTAATTAGTGAATCTTAAATTTATTCACAATAAATGTTATTTAACTATAAAATATTTTATTGCTAGGAATAAATTAATAACTTGAATTTTCCCATCTCATATTATCTTTTAAATCACTAATATCATTAGATAGAGAAGCTAAATTCACCATTTGAAGAATTTGTTTTTTATTTAGTCTTTCAATTGCAATAAGTTCGTTAAGCATTTTTAAAACACATTTATCGTTAATATTCATCCTTAAGGAAAAAATCACAGTAAAAATTAATGAGCTAAGTCTATCTTAGGTATTTGAAAATAACTCTTAAAAATTTTTTTTGTTTAATACTTCATATAAAAAAGAAGTTTTTAAGTATTAAATTATGATCTTTTTCAAATCAGTTGGAACATGAAACTCACTTTTTTATAAATTCGTTTAGTGTAGTGTAAAAAATGAAAAAAGAATCTAAAAATGAATTTCTAAATAGAGATGAAGTGAATGAGATGATTGAATCAGCTATAAGAAGACATAATAGAAGATCCACAATAATTTCAAGTGTTCTTGGCTGGATCCTTATAGGAGGGTATTCATTTGGACTTTTTCAAGCAGTGCAAAGCGTCTAATCAAGCTCTTCTACAGGATAGAACAAGCTCCATGATAGATTAATACTAGAAATCGTATTCATTATGAGGGAATATATTGAGGCAAACCTTATAGTAATTAGAAAATATTTAAAAAAACGTAAAAAGGTAATATCAAAATTAAATAATGCTTCGATTATTGAAGAATTCAAAGAGTGGAGCATTGATCCAATACCTGAAACGGAATCAATTTGGACTCTACCTGATTTAACTAGCAATGAAAGGCTAAAAAATTTTTGTCGCTCAATTAAAAAAGAAATAAGATAAGTTTTTAACCTCCAAGTTGAATATGGTTTATCTTTAAGTAAAAATAACCCGCAAATCCCGCAATATTTAATATTACAACGAAAATCCAAGCTCCAATTGGCTGATTAGAATCCAACTTTTTTATTTTAATTTTATCCTTTAGCCTTTCGATATATTTTGCCATAATTAATGTTATTTAAAAGAATAATATTAATTATAAAGAGTTGAATTTAAAGGAACCTTAAATTAAAAAAAATTTCTTTTAATTTGATTTTTTACTATCAATCCTATTAATGGGATATTTAATTAACTCTTTCTTGAGATTTTTTAAAAGTTTATTATGATTCAAAATAGTAAATTTTTTAGTAAAGGAATAATGCCATTTCATTGAATTAAAAAAAAACTTGCTAATTTATTATTATTAAAATTATAATGCTTATTACGGTCATAAAGACCATACATAATATAAAACAAGGACAAATTTTTCATGAGCTTAAGAGTTGGCCAAGAAGCACCAGATTTTAGTGCTACAGCAGTATATGATCAAGAGTTTAAGGAGATTACACTTTCAGGTCTAAAAGGTAAATGGGTTGTTTTATTCTTCTACCCATTAGACTTTACGTTTGTATGTCCTACTGAAATCACTGCATTTAGTGATAGATATCAAGATTTCTCATCACTAAATACAGAAATCCTTGGTGTATCAGTTGATAGTAAACACTGTCATTTAGCTTGGATACAGACTCCAAGAAATGAAGGTGGAATAGGTGATATTAATTATCCATTAGTATCTGACTTAAAAAGAGAAATTTGCCAGGCATACAATGTTCTTAACGATGATGGCGAGGCAGATAGAGGTTTATTCCTTATTAATCCTGAAGGAATAGTTATGCACACGACTGTGAACAAAGCTCCTGTTGGCAGAAATGTTGATGAAACACTTAGAATCCTACAAGGTTATCAATACGTTGCGGCAAACCCAGATGAAGTATGTCCAGCAAACTGGACCCCAGGAGAGAAAACAATGTTAGAGGACCCCAAAGGTAGTAAGGAATATTTTTCTGCTCTATAGAAGAAATACTAACTTTTAAGTAAGTATCGAGTAGTAAATTATTATAAAGAAATAGAAAATAAACATATTCAGTAATGGGATAATATCACTTTTTTGAGGTATTCGAACTATCCAATCGCTTAAATTAGTTCTATACGATAAAAAAGACCACGTAAAATAAAAAACCTCTGTAACTATTAAAATAAAAACATTAATTAAATTAATATTATTTAAACCAAAATATCTATAATTATGAAACTGATCATCAATACCAATATTATTAATTTGAAGATACCAAATGTAAAAAGAAATCAAGAAAAAGTTTCCTAATATTAATTTTTTAAAAAAAATCCTAAATATTTTGAAATTCAATAAGATAGCGATTAAAAAAACTAATATACTCAACTGAAATACATTGGGTTGAATTAAATTGAATTCTTCGAGAAATAAATTAAATACAAAATCAACATTTACATACATATAAGAAATTATTAAATACGAGAGAAAAGTCAAATTTATTAAAACTAAGTACAATAATAATTTCCCTTTAATAGGATTTTTACTATAAATTTTATTCTTATTAAATTTATAATATGTATAATTATTTAAAGAGTTCAAACATATTAGAAATGGACATATAGTACCGCTCAAATAGTAAAGAATTGAATAAAAAGTAATATTATTAGTATTGAATAAATATAAATTGGACCATTGTTTTTGCACAAATGGAAGAATAAGCAAAAATGAAAGTGTAACTAGTAAGCCTGTAGAATCTTTTTTAATTATCAAGAATAATATTTAATTTTTTATTTAAATTAAAGCAATTAAATCAAATTTTCAACAATTTAGATGTTATTGATTTAAAAACTTGATTATCTATAGTTTCTAGGTTTAAAAGCATATCAACTAATTTATCAAGTAAAACTCTATTTTTTTTCAATATTTCTATTGAATTATTTAATGAAATCTTAGAAATCTTTATGATTTCATTATCTATTCTAGAACTAGTGTTTTCAGCTATGAGAGGCTTTCTTCTAAATAATCCATCTCCCAAAAAAATTTCATTATTATCAGAGTCCATTGAAATCGGACCAATAATTGAAAAACCATATTTTGTAACCATTTCTCTTACGATGTTCGTCGAATAGGAAATATCATTTATGGAACATTGCGTAATTTCACTTTCTCCAAAAACTATCGTTTCGGCTGCCCTTCCAGCTAGAGCAATTTCAATTTTTGAAATTAATAATTTTTTTGAAATCAATCCACTAGCAATTACATCTTCGTCAGGGCATATTTTTGTATATCCTCCTAGAGATCCAGATCTAGGTAAAATTGTAATTTTATCAACTGATTCAATTCCATTTCTCACGGCAGATACGATAGCTCTACCAACTTCGTTATAAGCAATAATTTTCTTCATATTTGGAGAAGTTATTAATGAGCTTCTTAGGCCAATGGTAATTTTATCAAGAGCATTTTCTATATGAACATCACTGATTAATTTAGATTCATCTCTTGCACAGTGAATAGCACTCTCGTTCATCAAATTTGCAAGATCGGCCCCTGAAAATCCAACAGTTCTAGAAGCCCAATATCCTAAGTCAACTTCGCGTGAAAGTGGTTTTGAGAGTGAGTGAACAGAAAGAATTTTTTTTCTTCCATTTAAATCTGGAAGCATTACTTCTATTTTTCTATCAAATCTTCCTGGCCTTAATAATGCTGTATCCAAAATATCTGGTCTATTTGTTGCAGCTAAAACAATAATCCCGGAATTATCAGCAAAACCATCTAATTCTGTAAGAAGCTGATTAAGGGTTTGTTCTCTTTCATCATTTCCACCTCCGATCCCAGAGCCTCTTTGCCTACCAATAGAATCAATTTCATCGATGAAAATTATACAAGGCGATTTTTCCTTAGCCTTAGAAAATAGATCCCGAACTCGGCTTGCACCAACACCAACAAAAAGTTCTACAAACTCTGAAGCCGATATTGAGAGAAAAGGCACTCCTGATTCCCCAGCAATTGCTTTAGCCAATAATGTTTTACCTGTTCCTGGTGGCCCAATTAGAAGAACTCCCTTAGGAACTTTTGCTCCAAGATTTTCAAATTTCTTTGGTTCTTTCAAAAATGTTATTACCTCTTTTAATTCCTCAGCGGCTTCAGGGACACCAGCTACATCATCGAATCTAGTTTCTACATCATCAATGGTTACAAATTTAGCTTGATTTTTAGTAAAACCAAAAGCTCTAGAAGCCAATTTTGATGTACTCCTCAAGATTAAGATTATAGCTAATATGAAAATCAGGAAAAGACTTATTGAAGCAAATGAATTAGCAGCTGAGGCTTCTTTTCTACTGTTATTAATAGAGAGAGCTACCTTATTTTCAGTAGCCTTTTCAAGAATTAATTGATCATTGAAAAGGATAGGTATTTTAAATTTATCACCATTTTTGTACAGAACATCAATTTCTCTCTGCCTAGGATAGAAAAATATTGATTCTATTTTCCCTGTCTCAATATCTTCTAGAAGATCCGAATAACTTGATTTAGAATCTGAATATGAGAATTTTGATCTAAACACTAATCTTTATAAGTGATTAATAAAGCATATATGCTTATTTAAAAAATTGACGTATATAAACAAAATATACTCAAAAGTTTTGGAGATAACCAGTTAAAGGTTATATTATTATATGGAAATAAAGAAACAGAATGGCTGTACCAAAGAAGAAAAAATCAAAGAGCAAAAGGAACCAAAGGCATGCTGTCTGGAAAGGGAAAGCAGCAATAGCAGCTCAAAAGGCTTTATCTTTAGGTAAATCAGTTTTAACTGGTAAAGCTCAAGGTTTTGTTTATCCTATTGATGAAGAAGAAGAAGAAGAATAGCTTTTAAGATCCCAATTTAAATGCCTCAAGGATAATGGCATAAATTGCCCCAATTCTTAATTTATCAACTACGGACCATAGATAATAAAATTTTGAACTTGCAGAAGGTTTAATTCTTATAATAATTTCAATAAGAACAATAATTATTGGTACCATAATTAACTCGTTTTTACCTTCAGATATGAATTTTGTGAGAAAATTTGCGAACAAGAAATAACCTGTCAAAACAGAAATCAGACTAATAGATTTTGACCTCCAAGTATCACTTAGAAAACCAAAAAATAACTTATTTAATTGGTAGGTAATTCTTGAGTAATTAGTTTTTTGCATCACTAACAGTCATTAAATAATCACTTAGGAAGTTATGGTCAACATATGATTTTTTTAGTTTAGGGCCTTTAATAACGTTTGCCATATTATTCTCATCACCAAGACTGTCTAAAATACAATCTAATTTAATATCTTCCTCAAGAACAATTGGGATATTTGAAGGAACAAAAATTGTCGGTAAGTTAGCTGCTAAGGAAGATTTCAATCCTGGATTAGAGTCTTCAAAAACTATTGAGTTTTTTTCTTCTATACCACTTAATTTAATTGCCTTTAAATAAGGTAATGGATTAGGTTTCTTTAATTTAACGTCCTCACTTGAAATAATGAACTCAAAGGGATTGAAGTCATTAAATAGGTATTCAAGAAGTAAATCAACTTGCTTTCTTGAACTTGAAGTAACTATAAATTGTCTTACTTTTTTTCTATGTAATTCGTTTATTAATCTAAAAACTCCAGTTTTAAATTTAACGGAATTTTCTTTTATTATTTCTAGGTAATGGTACTGTTTTTTTTCATGAATTTTGATAATTAAATCTTTAGAAAAGTAATCATTATTTGATTCAGAGTAGTAAGCAATCCTATTTTTGCCGCCATTTATTCTTAAAAGCTCTATGTATTTATTTGAATCCCAATGCCAATTAATCCCAAGATCCCTAAAGGCATTATTAAAAGCGGGCAAATGAGCCTCTAATTCAGTATTTGCAATAGTACCATCTAAATCCCAATAAACACCCTCAAGAGAAGTCACCAAAAAGAAATTCTTTTATTTACGGTAAAATACAAGAGCTATTATTGCTGGTCCAGCTAGCGCAACTACAGCTAAAGGAATAAGTGTTGCCATGATTAATGAATATGTTTTGTGATACTATTTTTACAAATAAATGATTGAACTGTACTGATACGTTACAAGATTGAATTAAATTATGAAATCATGGACATGTATAGAAAATTGTGGAGCTTGTTGTAAATTCGACTTGAACGAAAGAAGCGATTTGACTGACAAACTTAGCAAACAAGATATCGCCTTGATAAATTCAATGAAGGCTAAAGACGGCTGGTGTAAAAATTTAGACAGAAAAAATAAAAAATGCTTAATTTATGAAACGAGACCACACTTTTGCCGAGTCAATGAATTTTCAATAACATTTAAAGGATATTTAAAATCTGGCGATAAGTTCCTAATAGATTGCTGTAAACAACATATTTCATCAAATTATGGATGCCAGAGTAAAGAAATGAAAACTTTTAAAATGGCTGTTTCAGGAAAATGAATATCAAGTTAGAAAAAAAAGAAAATAATTTAGAAAAAAGTTTCTTATCCATATTTATAACGACTTTTACAACAATTTTTATTGCTGAACTTGGCGATAAAACCCAGATTGCTACATTAATGCTTTCTGCTGAATCAGGAAAGCCAATAATTGTTTTTCTTGGAAGTTCTCTAGCTCTAATAAGCTCTAGTGTAGTAGGAGTCCTTATTGGCAAATGGTTATCAAAGAAAATATCTCCCAGCAAATTTAATTTATCTGCTGGTGCCTTAATGATAATAATAAGTTTATTTCTGGCCTTTGATACTCTCAAGAATTATTTATAAATGGTTTTAAGTTTATTACTATCAACATTTCTAACAGTTTTTATAGCTGAATTAGGTGACAAAACCCAGCTAGCCACATTAACCATAAGCGGAACTTCAAAGAAACCATTAGCAGTTTTTTTAGGATCTTCTTCTGCTCTAGTTTTTGCTAGTTTACTCGGAGCTTTAACAGGAGGTTCTTTTTCAAGTTTTTTACCCGAAGTAGTCCTTAAATCAATAGCCTCAATAACATTTTTCATTATTGGCATTAGGCTTTTTATAAGCTCATTCACTATCGATGAAGAAGAAAAAGAAGGTAAAGAAAATAATTAGTTTTAACCTTGGATAAAAGGTGTAATAATGGAGTAAATACATTATCAATGAATTTATAATTTCATAAATAACCATGTTCACGACGTCCTCAATAATTGATAATTTGAATGAATCAGTGGGATTAGAATATAAAAAATTATGCAGATCACTAAAAATAACAAAGAAATCGGATAAGGATAAACTAGATATCGCCTTAACAGCTCTAGAAAGACTTGAAATAATAAATAAAAATGAAAAAAATGAATATACCTGTGTAAAAAATAACAATCATATTGTCGCCAAAATAAGGTGTAGTAGTAAAGGCTACTGCTTTGCGGTAAGAGAAAAAAACAAAGAAGATATCTATATTAAAGAAAATCTACTTAATTACGCATGGAATGGAGATAAAGTTTTAGTTAGAATAATAAAAGAGGGTTACAGGAGAAGATCACCGGAGGGGATAGTTGATTGTATACTTGAAAGATCAAATCAAATACTTCTTTCTAAAGTTGAAATAATAAACAATGATGTTTACGCTATTCCCATCGATGACAGGATTCTTTCAAAAATAAAACTTCCAAAAGAAGATAAAAAATATATCTATAAACCAGAAAATAAAAATATAGTTAAAGTTGTGATTGATATATTTCCCATTGGCCAGGATGAAGGATTTGGTCATGTAATAGAAGAACTAAGTCTAAATAAAAATGAGGAATTTGATACTGAATTTGTTTTATCGAAAAGCAACATAAAAAAATTAAATAATAATAATATTGAAATAAAGAAGATAGAAAGAAGAGAAAGAATAGACTTATCAGATAAAAACTCTTATTTGTTCAAAGCTTGGAAAGCTGATAATTCGCCAATGCTACCAATGATCCAAATAGAGCATGAAAAAGATGGCAAAACAAAGTTATGGGTACATACAAATAATCTTGCAGAAAGAGTGGAACTAAATAGTAAAAAATCTATAGAAACATTACTTAATGGCTTTGAATCATTCCCCTTATTGGATAGTTGGCAAAATTACCTTGGTGATCCTCTTAGGTATGCTACACAATTTAAATTAGGAGAAAAGAATGAAGCAGTTAGTCTCTGCTTCTACTTAAATAGTGACAATGAGATAACTGAATGGTCATTTCATCTTACTTATGTAAAGTGCTCTCTTATTGTTGGCAGTGAACATACTGATGCTCTTCTTTCCAGAAAAAGTAGAACTAGAATTACATCAAGATTATTAAAACCACTTAAAGAATATATTGAAGATTTAGATAAGATCTTGGAAATTTCAACATCATTTAGACAAAGACATCTCTTGGAAGGTAAAGTCGAAATACCTTCACCTCTAAATAAAATAAAAATATTAGAGGAATTTTTTATTCATAACCCAGCTGAATATTCAAAAGGATATTTTGAACCTCTAATAAAAGAAGATTGTCAAACATACCTTTCACCAATACTGTATGAAGGGAATTTAGCATGGTTCAAACATTCAAATCAATATGGATTAAATAGCGCGGGGTACATTTCGAAGGAGTTAGACTACATAAACGCAAACGAAATTATTAAATATTCAGAATTCCTTGGCAATGATATAGAACTAAACGAAGATGGTAATTTATCACTTAGTCAAATAATTAAGTTATGTGATGACGATGAAAAGAAAAGAACATTACATAAACTTTTAATTAATGAATTTAAAGAAAATGAAGTAAGCCTAATTTATAAAAATCCAGATATTGAGGAATTAGATCAATTATTTATTACACCATGGGTAATGCCAGGTTATGACTTCATTAACCTTATTAATCAATATTGTATTTTTAATATGATAATAAATGGCAAGAAGTCAAAGAAAAATAATATTAATGAAATAAATATAATGAAAAGCAACTCATGGGATTCAGTAAATTGGGATATATTTAATTCATCAACTTCAAAAAATATAGATAAGCTATTTGATAAATTTGTAATAGATAAATTTAATGAATATAAAAATAAAATTAATCAATATAAATCGAATATGATGAGTATAAAAAAAGTGAGAAAAGCAGAGATGTTAATAGGTAATACTTATATCGGATTTATTTTATCAGTACAAAGTTATGGTTTCTTTGTTGATATAATAGATTTAAATGTTGAAGGTTTAGTTCATGTAAGTACACTTAATAATGATTGGTATGAATATAGATCTAAGCAAAATATGTTGATTGGAAGAAAATCAAAGAAATCATATAAAGTTGGAGATAAAATAGAAATTAAAATAATTAAGGTAGATATTCTTAAATATCAAGTTGATTTAGAACTAACATAAACTAACTATGAAATGTCTTACAAATAAAAATAAGATTACCCTGTTAATATGTTAATTAAAAAAAAATACTTATTATTAACATTTATTTTAATAATAATTTTTCAAGCGTTAATTTATACAAATAATAATCAGAGCACATCATTTAGATATTTAAAATGGACACTACGAGAAGTAAGTATAGGTAAGTTAATCAGTATTTCATTTTTCTCTGGTTTATTTATTAGTTCATTACTAAATAGAGCAAATATTAGTTATGAAAAAAATAATATAGAAAATATAAATGAAAGTTATGAACCATTAAATGATGAAATAGATAAGAAATCTAATGTTGAGATCCCCCCACAAAGGGATATCAGAGAAGCGCAACCAACAATATCAGTCAATTATAGAGTGATCAAAAATACCGAGGGCGATAACCTGGAAAGTGAAGAATATTACTCAAACAAAACTACTAAAAATGACGACTGGGACAATAGTGAAAATGATTGGTAGAAAAACAGATAAATTAAATTATAAAAAAAATGTATTCTTATTTATAATAGAGAATATTTAATATTTCTTATGGAAGAAAATTTAGAATCAAATAATGATATTGATAAAAAATCTGACAAAACTATTAAATCCAGCTCAGAGGAAATAAAGAAAACTACATCAGAAAAACTCCTAAATATGAATGAAAATAATAAACCTCTTGAAAATATCCCTAAACCAAAAAAAGAACTTCCTATAGAAAAAAAACCATTCCAAGAATTTATTAATATTCATTTGATACCTTCCTTAGAAGAAGAAATTAAACAAAGAGGATTAGCAATAAACAATATCAATCTCAAAAACACTAATAGACCTATTGCTGGAGATAAATGTTGGGTAATATATTGTGAAATTAAAAATACTTGTAACTTTTGGCTATCCTTTGAGACCGAGGATATAAGCTCATTAAAAAGTATATCTTTATCCAAACCTAATCAAAAACCTAGCATTATTGAGTCATTCCTTATTGATGAAAAGAGAATAACCCTTAAATTAATTATTTCAAGAATACTGCAAAGATTAAATGGACAAAAATTAATAGGGGTTAATTAAAGAAAGAATAACACCAAGTTAACTTTTCCCTCGAAAGTACAATTAATAGTAAATAATAGTATTAATAAATCAAATCAAAGATGACTCAATCAACTATTGAATCAAAAAATAAAAAAGAAGTAAATAACGGAAAAGTACCAGCAAAAGAAACAATTTTGTCTCCAAGATTCTATACAACAGACTTTGAGGCAATGGAGAATATGGATTTATCAATAAACGAGGAGGAATTGGAAGCTATATGTGAAGAATTTAGGAAAGATTACAATAGGCATCATTTTGTAAGAAATAGTGAATTTGAAGGCGCAGCTGAAAAATTAGATCCTGAGACAAGAGAACTTTTTATCGATTTTCTTGAGGGGAGTTGCACCTCAGAATTTTCTGGTTTTCTACTTTACAAGGAACTTAGCAAAAGGATTAAAGACAAGAACCCTCTTCTTGCTGAATGTTTCGCACATATGGCCAGAGATGAAGCAAGGCACGCAGGTTTCTTGAATAAGTCAATGAGTGACTTTGGATTGCAGTTAGATTTAGGTTTTTTAACAGCCAATAAGGATTACACCTATTTCCCTCCGAGAAGTATTTTTTACGCAACTTATTTATCTGAAAAAATAGGTTATTGGAGATACATCGCAATTTATAGACATCTTGAAAAAAATCCAGATAGCAAGATTTTTCCTCTATTTAATTACTTTGAAAATTGGTGTCAAGATGAAAATAGACATGGTGATTTCTTTGATGCACTAATGAAAGCACAACCCCGTACTGTTAAATCTTTAAGTCGAAAAATAACTATTGGAGGCTCTACTTTTACACACCCACTATTCGACTATTTCCATAGATTTAGATACTTCTTGAACAATCTTCCATTAACATCAAAACTATGGTCAAGGTTTTTTCTATTGGCTGTATTTGCAACTATGTATGCAAGGGATTTGGGAATTAAAAAAGATTTCTACAGCTCCCTAGGCTTAGATGCCAGAGATTACGACCAGTATGTTATTAATAAAACAAATGAAACTGCTGCCAGAGTTTTTCCTGTAGTAATGGATGTGTACAATAAATCTTTTTATGGAAGATTAGATAAAATAGTTGATAATAATAAGGTACTTTCTGATATCGCTAACAGCGATGGGAATAAAGTATTTAAAAATTTAAAGAAATTACCTACTTATTTATCAAACGGTTACCAGTTATTAAGACTATACTTGTTAAAACCTCTAGATAGCAAAGATTTCCAACCTTCTATTAGATAATCTTTTATTCAGAGAAAATTTATAAACTCATATGCTTTCGTCAAAAATCAAATCAAATGAAATCGAATTTGGCAGTTGCAATAAAGATTTATTAGAAGAAATTATTTTCTATGGGTTGGGACTTGGGGCTGATTTTGTAGAAATATTTATAGAAAATACTGATAACTCTAGTGTATTAGCTGAAGAGGATTACATAACAAGTGTAAGCCCATCATTTGGAAAGGGTGCTGGGATTAGAATATTCAAAGACAAGAGGGACGGTTTTGTAAGTACAAATGATTTATCAAAAAATGCTTTGATTAGATCAGTAGCTCAAGCTATTGAGATGTTAGACATAACAGATAATAAAAAAAGAGAAGTATTTAACGGTCTAGATAAACACAGGGACTATAGTTTAGCCAAGAAAAAATGGATTAATGAAGTCCCATCGATTCATGAAATAAGTGAAAAACTATTAGTCAGCACTAAGTATCTTAAAAAAAATAATAAAATAATAACTAGAAAAGGAAGTTACTCAAGAAATCTGCAAGAGGTAATAATAGCCTCCAGCGATGGGACTTATGTCTCTGACATTAGGTTGCATCAAACAGTTGGACTAAACGTGATTGCTAGTGATGCCCAATATAGATCTAGTGGTAGTAGAAGATTTGGATCGTCAGGAATGCCTCATGAATTCAGATTATGGGATCACGAAAAAGCAGCTAATGATGTATTCGAAAGCTCAATGAACATGTTATATGCAGATTATGTTGATGCGGGACAAATGCCTGTTGTTTTAGCTAATAAATTTGGTGGTGTTATATTCCACGAAGCTTGCGGTCATTTACTTGAAACTACTCAAATAGAGAGAGGAACAACACCATTTGAGAATAAATTAAATGAAAAAATTGCACATGAATCTGTAACTGCAATAGATGAAGGAATTTCAGAAGGATCCTTTGGTTCATTATCAGTAGATGATGAAGGTATGGAACCCGAAAGATCTGTTCTTATAAAAGATGGAATTTTAAAAAAATTCATATCCGACAGGGCGGGTGAATTAAGAACTGGCCATAAAAGAACAGGAAGTGGAAGAAGACAAAATTATTCTTTTGCTGCAGCTTCACGAATGAGAAATACTTATATAGCCAAAGGTGAGTACTCGAAAGAGGATTTAATCAATAGTATTAGTGATGGTCTTTACTGCAAATCAATGGGGGGTGGCAGTGTAGGTGCTACAGGACAATTTAATTTTGCAGTAGAAGAAGGATATCTTATTAAAAATGGGAAATTAACTAATCCAGTAAAGGGAGCGACTTTGATTGGTGAGGCTAAAGAAGTTATGCCAAAAATATCAATGTGCGGGAATGACCTCGAATTAGCTCCTGGATTTTGTGGATCCATCAGTGGAAGTGTCAACGTAACTGTTGGCCAACCTCATATTAAAGTTGATTCAATCACTGTTGGCGGAAGATAGAATATGAATTCAAAAGAAATAACAACTCAAATCTCTGAAGTCGCAGATTCTCTAAATCTTAAAAAATGGGATTATGGTGCAAGCTTTTCTAATGATTATTCCGTACAAGTAGATAAAGGTCAGGCTAAACAACTTAAGGCATCACAAAAGCAAATTTTAACTATAAGAGTTTGGAACGAATCTAATTTAGTTGGTATTACAACAACTAGTGATATCAGTGAATCTGGAATAAAAAAAGCTCTAAATCAAGCAAATATTGCCTCTGATTTTGGTAACAAGAATGAAAAGACAGAATTTTCACCACTAGCCAAGGATCCTATTAAAGTTAAGGACTCAAAAAAAAGAAATCCTGTTGGAATAAAAAAATTACTTACTCTTTTGAGAGAAGCGGAAGTAAAACTAATAGAAAGCCATGAATCCATAAAATCTGTTCCGTATAATGGTCTATCTGAGAGTTTTTATGTGAGAGTTTATGCGAATAGTGATGGTGCCTTTCGGAGTTATACCAAAAGTCAAGCTGCACTTTATTTATATGCAAGAGCAGAAGAGAAAAATAAGAAACCTCGTAGCTCAGGTTCTGTAAAACTTGGATATGGAGTTGAAGATATAGATATAGAGTCATGTATTAAAGACGCTTCTAATAAAACAATTTCTCATTTGAATTATTCATCTATTAAAACCGATAAATATTTAATATGTTTTTCGCCTGAGTCTTTTTTAACGATCATTAATGCCTTTAGTTCAATGTTTAATGCTAGAAGTATTTTAGATGGGGTTAGCTTATCTAATAAAAATTCTATTGGAGAGAAACTATCTACAGAAGCACTTAATATTTATGATGACGGTCTTCACGAAGAGAATATTTCTTCCTCACCATTTGATGGAGAGGGAACTCCTACCAAAAGACTATGTTTAATTAACAAAGGGAGACTAGAAAATTTTATACATTCTGAATCAACTGCAAGAATATTTAAAACAATGCCGACAGGCCACGCTGGACTAGGATCGAAAGTCTCAGTATCTCCTGATTGGATAGTAGTTGAGAAATCAGAGGAAACCTCAGATCTAACAACATCATTAGATCACTCTACTTATGAGGGAGAATTTGTTTTTATTGAAGAATTAAATGCAATCCATGCAGGTGTCAGAGCAAGTCAAGGTTCATTCTCTCTTCCATTTGATGGTTGGCTCTATAAAAACGGTAAAAAAATCTCAATAGAATCTGCAACTGTAGCGGGGGATATCAAATATCTTTTGAAGAATATAGTAAATATTGAATCAAATCAGGAAGTAACAACAAGTGGAATTTCTCCACATATATGGGTAGATGAATTATCAATAACTGGTGACGCGTGAGAATTATATTCTGGGGAACACCTGAATATTCAATTGCGAGCCTTGATGTTTTTATTAAATCTAAGCATGAGGTAATTGGAGTAGTTAGCCAACCCGATAAGAAAAGATCTAGGGGAAATAAATTAATATCCTCACCTGTTAAAAGCATTGCCGAGCGAGAATCTATAAAAATTTATACTCCAGCAAAAATCCGAGACAATATACATTTTATAAATGAACTTAAATCACTATCTTGTGATTTATTTATTGTTATAGCTTATGGGAAAATATTACCCAAAGAGATATTGGAAATCCCAAAATTTGGATGTTGGAATGCACATGCTTCATTACTTCCAAGATGGCGTGGTGCCGCCCCAATCCAATGGTCACTAATAAAAGGCGATGAATTTACTGGTGTAGGAATTATGAAAATGAATGAGGGACTAGATACTGGCGACTTATTATTGGAAGAAAAAATTAAAATTAATAATCACGATAATTTAAATACACTATCGGAAAAACTTAGTATTTTATCTGCAAAATTATTTTTAAATGCCACATCAATAATCGAAGAAAATATTTATAAAAATACTAATTCTCAATTAATAAAACAAAATTCCCTTGGAAGAGAAATTACATACGCAAGAATGATTGAAAAATCAGACTTTAGAATTGATTGGGGTAATGAGGCAATTGAAATTTCTCAAAAAATAAAAGGGTTATACCCACGAGCAAATACAACATTTAGAGGTAAGAACCTAAAAATACTTAAAATCAAAGTTTTGAGTAGTGATGAAATAAAAAATGAAAAATGCCTTTCCATGAGCAATTATTCAAGACCAGGTATTATTCTTGCTGTAATAGAAAATGAAGGAATAATAATATCAAGTAAAACTAATCCAATTATTTTGTTAGAAGCAAAACTTGAAGGCAAAAACATTTCTAGCAAAAAGCAATTAATACAACAGTTAAAGCCATCAGTAGGTGAATTTTTCTCAGATTAAGTTTTAGATTCTCTTTTAGAGAATCCCCAAATAAAAGCAAAAAGAATCAAAAAATAAAAATAATAGTCCGGAAGAATAGATTCTTTAATTAACGTATTTAGTAAAAGTTTAATCCCCACTATTAAAATTGCTACGTAACCGGCTGTTTCTAATCTAGAAAATATATCCAGAAGTTTTAGAAAAATCCCCGATGTAAATCTTAAGGCTAATACTCCAATCACTGCTCCAAATATAATTAATATGTATTGATCACTGATAGCCACTGCAGTAGTAATACTATCAATGGAAAAAGCAAAATCAGTAATAGAAAGAAGCGCTACAACCCTTAAGAACCTAAAATTATTTTTAGTATTATCTGTCCCATTTTCAGTTTTTTCTATATCTGAATTTAAAAAAACATTTGAGAAGAATAAGTATATTAAATAAAAACCAGCAAAAACTCTAATAAGAACAAATTTTAGAAAAACATTAGATAATATGATCAGAATAATCCTAAATAATAAAGATATTGTTATGCCAATATTTAAGGCTCTTGACCTTAATTCTGAACTGCCCAGGGATTTAGTAAGAGAAGCTAGTGCGACAGCATTATCTGCTGATAATAATAATTCTAGAGCAATTAATATTGGTAAAAGTGTAAAGATTTCGTACCAACTATCTACCTGATCTAGTGTGGGTATAAAGGAATTTATTGCAGCTGAATCCATCAATTATTATTCACAATCAGTATAAAATCTAATATAATGTATCGGATATTTGCAATCAAGATTGATAACTATAAATGAGTTTAAATACTTTAGTTGATTATATTTCGAACTCACAAGTTACTTCTGAATTAATAAAAAGAATTTCAAAAAATAATGAATTAAATATTGTTGGTTCAAGTAGATATGCAAAATCAATAATCTTAGATAGCATTGCAAAAAAAGAAGAAAAAAATATATTATTAATTTGTCCTAATGTAGAAATTGCCTACAAATGGATTGGTTATTTTGAAAGTATAAATGATAAAGCAGTTTTATATTATCCCCCCACAGAACATCTACCATACTCATCAATTAATAAATCAAAAGAGATTGAATTTAGTCAGCTTACTGTTTTATCCAAATTAATAAAAAAAGAGAAAAATGAACTTAATATTGTTATATCAACAGAGAGAGCACTACAACCTCATCTAATAAATAAAAACCTATTAATTGAAAACAAGTTAGATTTGCGAAAAGGGGTTCAAATCGAGATTCAAGAATTAGCAAATAAACTTACTTTGCTTGGTTATACGAAGGATAATGTAACTTCAACAGAGGGATTCTGGAGTAGGAGAGGGGAAATAGTAGATATTTATCCTGTCAATAATGAGTTTCCTATAAGATTAGAATTTTTTGATAATGTAATTGAGAAGATAAGAGAATATGATCCCCATACACAGAAAACATTAGAAAGTATCAATAATATTGAAATAATACAGGCTGGATTTGATTTACTAATAAAAGACAAGTTAAATAATTTTTCTAAGAACGGTATTTTTAATTCAGAAGATATAAATAAAAATAATCTTGATCGTTATTTAGGAATAATTGAAAAAAAACCCTCAAATATAATAGATTTTATTGATAGGGAAACAATTCTTGTAATTGATGAATTAGAAGATTGTAAAAAATTTACAAATAATTGGTATTTAGATTCAGAAAATAATTTTGATAATTGTGAGTATGAATTAAATAAGAACCTTAAAAATAATGATATTAATTTAGAGGCCAAACCTAATTTACATTTAAAGTTTGACGAAATATTAAATTCACTAGGAAATTTTAATTTGATAAAATTTTATGAATTTGAATCTAAAGTCAATATTGATAATAAGTTTTTGTTAAACGATAAAAGAATAAATTCATACTCTAAAAATATAGGAAAAATATCCAATGATATAAATAAAAATATAAAAAATAATGAAAAAGTATGGATATTATCAGCACAGCCATTAAGAACTAGGACTTTACTTTTTGAGCACGAATGTAATACAAACTTCTTAAACAATCCTAATGATATTAATGAAGCCTTTAAATCAATTCATAATTCGACTCCTTTAATTTTAAAAAATAAGAACAATTATGAAATCGAGGGTTTTTATCTTCCGATATGGAAAGTTGTCCTAATAACAGATAAAGAATTATTTTCACAACAATCTCTTTTTAATAATGTATTCATAAGAAGAAAAAAAAGAAGTGTAAATTCAAATATTAATGTAAATAAGATTAATCCCGGTGATTTTATAGTTCATAAAAATCATGGAATAGGAAAATTTTTAAAAATAGAAAAAATAAATATAACTGGAGATTCAAGAGATTATTTAGTCATTAAATATCAGGATGGGAAGATAAGTGTTGCCGCTGATCAACTTGGTAGTATTAACAGATATAGATCAAGCGGAAAAATAAAGCCAAAAATAAATAAATTAGGAGGGACGGAATGGGAAAGAATAAAAGATAAGAATAAGAAACTAATCAAAAAAGTTGCTGTCGATATTTTAAAACTTTATGCAAAGAGAGAAAAATTAAAGGGGTACATTTACCCAGAAGATGGTCCTTGGCAAGATGAATTAGAGGAATCATTCCCTTATCAACCAACACCTGATCAAATTACTGCTGTTGAAGAAATAAAATCTGATATGGAAAGCGATAAGCCAATGGACAGGCTAGTTTGTGGAGATGTAGGATTTGGCAAAACAGAAGTCGCTGTTCGGGCAATTTTTAAGGCTATTACCGCAGGCAAACAGGTAATATTACTAGCACCCACAACAATCCTAGCTCAGCAACATTGGAGAACAATAAACAATAGATTTTCACCATACCCAATAAAAGTATCATTACTCAATAGATTCAAAACCGTTAATGAAAGAAAGGAAATCTATGCAGGCTTAAAAAATAACAAAATTGATTTAGTTGTAGCTACGCACCAAATTTTAGGAAAAGAAATAGAAATTAAAAACTTAGGACTACTTGTTATTGATGAAGAACAACGATTTGGAGTAAGGCAAAAGGAGAAAATTAAAAAAATCAAAACCAACATAGACGTTTTAACTCTCTCTGCAACTCCAATTCCAAGGACTCTTTATATGAGCTTATCTGGACTAAGACAAATGAGCTTACTTAATACTCCTCCTCCATCAAGAAGATCAATAAAAACATATTTATCTGAAATAGATATGGATGTTATAAGAACTGCCATTAATCAAGAACTTGATAGGGGGGGTCAAATTTTTTATGTTCTTCCAAGAATTTCTGATATTGATCAAGCTGTAAACAAATTAAAAAATATGTTTCCAAGCTTAAAATTTATTGTTGCTCATGGGCAAATGAACGAAACAGAACTTGAGAATGCAATGATTGCCTTTAATAATGGAGAAGTAGATCTAATGATATGCACAACGATAATTGAAAGTGGATTAGACATTCCAAAAGTAAATACAATCATTATTGAAGATTCTCATAAATTTGGCCTTTCACAACTTTATCAACTTAGAGGAAGAGTGGGAAGAAGCGGTGTTCAAGCACATGCATGGTTATTTTATCCAAATATAAATAAAATTAATGATGCTGCAAAACAAAGATTAAAAGCTATAAAAGACTTTTCAGAACTAGGAAGTGGTTATCAACTAGCAATGAAAGATATGGAAATAAGAGGTGTTGGCAGTTTACTAGGAGAAGAACAAAGTGGAAAGGTTAATGCTATTGGATATGATTTATATATAGAAATGCTCCATGAGGCTATTTCAGAAATAAGTGGGCAAGAAATACCTGAAGTTAGTGATACCCAAATTGATCTCCCAATAAATGCATTTATACCGGCAACATGGATATTAAACAGGGAAGAAAAGCTCGATGCTTACAAATCCGCTACTGAATGTTCTTTTGATCATGAGTTAACTGAACTTGCTACTGACTGGGTGAACAGATATGGAACTTTGCCTAAACCTGTTGAGTGTTTATTGATGTTAATGAGATTAAAATTA
Organism: Prochlorococcus marinus CUG1438; assembly: GCA_017644325.1. Lineage (NCBI taxonomy): Bacteria > Bacillati > Cyanobacteriota > Cyanophyceae > Synechococcales > Prochlorococcaceae > Prochlorococcus > Prochlorococcus marinus. The sequence continues at coordinate 261,612 of JAEPLS010000002.1, forward strand.
CTTGCTAAAAAATGTGGTTTTAACAAAATTAAACTCAAGAAACCAAACATACTCATAGAGACAAAATTAAAAAAAACCACTTTTAAAATACTTAAAAGTTCATTACCAATTAGCGTTCAAAATAAGTTTAATTTTGATGAAGGGGAAGAACAGTCAATAATAACTATAAGGGGTTTAGGCGTTACAGATATTCAAAATCAACTTGATCAATTAACACTATGGTTTGGGGCATTTATCAAAGAAATAAATAATTTTGAAAAAGACCTCGTAATTAAAAGAGAATAAATTATTAAATAATTATTTAAAATCCGCGAAATAGTTTAATTTCAGTTAGGTTATTATAAATTTAGAAGGTTTATGGGTGAATATATAGATATCGGAATTCAAAGTTCTGTTCTTCCTTTAACTATAATATTTTCATCTATTTTACTAGGATTATATGCACTATTTGGAGTGGAGACAGAAAATGATGACGATGATTCTGACTCTGGGAGTGGTGGGTTAATGCAACCTATCTGATATTACTTATAACTTATTTTTCTTGTTTTTCTACTTATAATCTTTATTAATCTATTTAAAGCCCCTATAAGTAAAAGCAAGGATACTATTAAAGAGATAAAAATAAAAACCACTAAGAAAATCTCGTAAAGTATAAATCCAAGATCAATAATCAGCGAAAATAATTTATTTATAGCAGTTGGTAAATTTCGCAAAAGCGAACTTTTATTTGGTATCAAATAGTTTATGTAAGCTAACAATATACTAAAAATAACCATAAAGGCCGATTCAGTAATAAGTCTCCTTTTGGACTTTCGTCTCAAAGATAAATTCTTCTTAAAAATATATTTTTCAGACTTCTTATTTACATTTGGAATGTTTATATCTGCCATATATCGAACTTAAAAGAAAACATAATAAATATTTTTAAAAGTAAATATAGTCATAATAACGTTTTTTATTTTATATGCTATAAATTTTTTAATTTGTATCTACCACTTCTTTTTTATCTATATCATTAATAGGATCATAAAAGTAAATAAAAATAGAAGAGAAAAAAATTAAGGAACAAATTGCGAGAAAAGGAGGCATAAAGAAATTTAAAAAATTAAATTTATTATCAAACCCAAATCTTATTTTTTTAGGAAAACTGTTAAAAACAAAAGACTTTTTCAATCTGACTTTTGTAGATTCATTTAACTGGTCAAAACAGTTTACGATATCTGACAAAGATGAATTGCCAATCTTTATAACTAGTGGTTTAACATCTGGCTTAGAACTCTTAAGAACAATATTATGTATATTTATATTGTCAGCTTTTATGTCAATTAATTTGGACTCATATAATGGAATTTCATTTTTAATAAGAAGATTTGAATAAATATAAAATGCATCCATAATTGGTCCTAAATGATCAATCTTGCCCTCAATAAGTGGTTTATCAATTATGGTTAATTTCCATTGGGAAATTATTGATATTTGATCTTTATTTTCATTATTTGAAAGATCTGGTAATCCTTTAATTTCGAGACTAACTGAAGATTGATTAAAAAGTAATTTGTTCTGCATTTTATTAAAAATTTAATAAAAAATTTTTCAACTTTATATAGCCCTTACTAGAAATACAAAGTGATAAGGTTAGCAAAGACTTGATAATAATCTCATCATTTTCGACAGGATTTAAAAGCCTTTTAACTCTTATAGAATTTATGTTAAACCTCTCATTTATTAAATCAATAAATCTCTTATTAAAGTCATTCCATACAAATGAATCTTTTTCAGGATCTTCTCTAGATAGAAGAATTTCTTTAATATAAGGATATAAGTATCTAGACATTTCAACAGTAATTTTAATTAAGGCATCAAATTCCTTTAATTTAATTTTGTTATTAACGTAAGATTTCCTCAATGGATTATTGTTTCTTAGTTTCCATATAGTAACTTTATTAGGCAAAACCTGATTTAAATTAAGTTTATTAGATAAGGCATATAGAGACTGTAAGCCATTTAAATCTATAGTCTCAAGAATTAATAATAATAAATCAAGCTTTTCTATAGATTGCCTTGATATTTGATTTCTTTTAATTGAAAGGATAATTGTTACTTATTAAAATATTCTCTTAATTATAACAGAATTATAAATCCATTTTTTGAAATAAAAATGAATATAACTTGTCTAGTTCTTCAATAGTTAGCATTCCATAACTCCATAACAAAATTGGTAATGGAGTATTATTTCTTATTGATAATTTTAGACCAAGTTCAATGGATGATTCATCTAGTCCTATCTCATTAACTAAATAAATTATGATATTTTTTGATAAATTATTTTTCATAAGGTTCACTTGATTCTCGAATAAATGAGAGACTTAGTCATTTGATTTATGACTAATTTTCTTATAAAAAGAAAATTATTTAAAAAGAAAAATGAAAACTTTCTAATTGGAAATAACAAAGGATTCCTATTTGCGAATATAAAAATCAAGGAGTCAGTTATAACCATAATAAAGATAATATCTAAAATCCTACTTAAATAATACTTAAATTTAAATAGCGTCAAATACCTTTTTGTAATAACAGTATTTTTATTAAAAAGATCAAAAATAGTATTAACATCTCGCCAACAACTATTTAGCCCTTGCCCCCCAACAGGATGAAATGTATGAAATGCATCACCTACGAAAACTAATTTTTTCATATTAAATAATTGAAAATTTAGAGATAAAGAAACAGGAAAGATATTAAATTCTCCAATTATCTGATCTAACTTAAATTTAATTGGCAAAATAGTTGATAAATTATCCATTAAAAAATTTTTATCAGAATTTAATCTTTCAATAGACTTTGATGTACTGGATGTCCAAATTATCTGATATAAATTTTTTTCCAAAGGCAATAATGCAAGTGGTCCTTCATCTCTAAAAATTTCATAAGCACGCTTTTCACAATTACCTCTTAAAGAAACCTTAAAAGTTAAACAGGCCTGATTGTAGTTTTTTTTAAAATCTATAAGATTGAATAATTTCTTATCAAGAGAGTTTGCTCCCGTAGAGAGAAATTCATAATCAAATAATATTTTTTTTTCAGATAAATCTTGAGGTTTCATAAAAAAAATATTGTCATAATTTTCAATCTCACGAAAAAAAACATTCATGACGTCTGAATGTTTAACTACCCATCCAATATTTTCAGCAGAGCTTATATCATCATCTAAGTCATCAACTTTTAATTTGGTAAAAACAGAAGTTACACTGTCTGATATTGAGAGAGTATCAAAGCCAAACAAAAAAGGTTCTAATTTTTTCCAAAGTCTGAATTTTAATAAAATTTTCCTTGTTGAATGAGTGATTGCATAAGTTTTATCCTTATTGATTAATTTATCCTTAGATAACAAGTCAGTTAAAAAAATATTACAGTCGAACTTTGAAAGTACAATTGACAAAAGTAAACCAGTCGGGCCAGAACCTACAATTTTAAAATTGATCTTATTTTTCATAAAATAATATAAATATCATCTATCTATTTAATATAAATATAACAAATCTCCTCAAATGCCGGCCTCAATAAATAGGGGTACTCACCCACCCATAAATTAATCTCTGGTAACCAAGCATCGGTCAAATAAAAATCCCTATCAAAATTACTATTATTAGATGTTAATAAACATCTAATTTTGGAACCTACTCTAATAAGACTGTGCTTATTTTCCATTGGAAAACTTAACTTCTCTAAATAACCATCTTCGTCCTCTAGTTCAAGTACTAACCAAGTCCTTTTATTTTCAATAACTTCTAATCTACCTTGCATATTAGATTGTTCTCTCGAACTTTCAATCTTTTCTGTTTTATAAATATCTGATACGTAACCATCAAATATAGAAAAAAATTTATATTTTCTTATCCTCAAATTTTTTCTACTCGATTCAAGAATTGGCCCCCAGATTATGTATAAGAAAAAAGCGACACAAAGCAATAACCAAAAATTATTTGTTTGATCTCCAGTTGAGCTAATAATTAATGATACAAATCCTCCAATCGAGGAAATTATAAATCTTTGAAGAATTTTTCTGGGATTACCTAAAGTGTATTTAAATTGACTCCCAGTACCAACTGCGGGAATAAGTTTTGTAATTTGATTTGATTTGATTGGGAAAAGCATTTTAAAAAATCAATTTTTCGAGTCCATAAACTAATGATTCATAATTACCTATTTTTTTAATTGCCTGTAAAACCCCTGGCATATATGCCTTTCTATCAATAGTGTCATGTTTAATTGTATAAGTTTCACCGGGAGATCCCATAATCACTAATTGATGGGCTAATAATCCTGGTAATCGTATCGAATGTATATTTATTCCTGAGTCTCTAAGACCTCCTCGCACACTTTTTAATGACTCAGACTCTTTAACTAAATTTTGATTAAATTTCTTTGGATATTCTTCGATCATTTCTGCAGTTTTTATACACGTTCCACTAGGGGAATCCGCTTTTTGATTATGATGCATCTCTATTAGTTCAATATTGTCATAAAATTTAGCTGCTACAGATGCAGCTTGTTGGAGAAGTACCATACCAACGGAAAAATTAGGTATTATCGCACAACCAATAGATGCTTTCTGAGCAAAGACAGACAAATCATTTATTTGTGATGGAGTAAGACCTGTAGTTCCAACCACTGGAGAAATACCATATGCGATAGCAGATCTAGTATTTTCATAAACAGAATCAGGATGAGTGAAATCAACTAAAACAGGCTTGATATTTTCATTTCTATAATTTTGACTTACAGAACATAAAGTCCCTTCAAAATCATTTGAAACAAAAACATCACAACTTTTTACCTTTAACAATTCAGAAATATTTGAACCATTGTTCTTTTCATTCAAGTCAATTGCTGCCACAAGTTCACAATCTTTCGAAGTCAATACGGTGTTAACAACTTCACATCCCATACGGCCTAAGGCTCCTGATACGAGTACTGGAATAGGTTTTTTAGAATTTTCAGTCATTTTTTAAAAATTTTTTTTTAAAAGGTTGTTACATGCTATTTATATTGCACACAATAACGCCTTTTCATTCGTAGGCTGGTAGAAATACTTAAAGAAAATCAATGTTTACGCAGGTCCGCTCAGCAAACCGCAGAGTATCTCCTGTTGAGGATAACAAACACAAAGTTGTAATAAAAGCAGTTTATGTTGTCCTTGAGCCACAATACCAAAATTCCTTAACGGAAGCTGCAAAATCTATAAATGAAATGAATGGTCCTATAGGTATTGACCTTAGTGGCTATCTCATTGAAGAACTTAGAAATGAAAGTAACTACGCAGATTTCAAAATAGACATATCAAATGCTGATATATTTGTTGCTTCTCTTATTTTTATCGAAGATTTAGCTCAAAAAGTAGTTGATGCAGTTTCTCCCTACAAAGATAATCTTAAGGCTTCAATTATATTTCCCTCTATGCCAGAGGTAATGAGATTAAATAAGTTAGGTTCATTTAGTATGGCCCAACTAGGTCAATCTAAAAGTATTATCGGAGATCTAATAAAGAAGAAAAAAGAATCTGACGGAGCAAGTTTCCAAGATTCAATGTTGAAATTATTAAACACACTGCCATCAATACTTAAATATCTTCCAGTAGAGAAAGCTCAAGATGCAAGAACTTTTATTTTAAGTTTCCAGTACTGGTTGGGTGGTACTACTGAAAACTTAAAAAACTTTTTGTTAATGATTTCTGAAAAATATGCAGTTTCGGAGAAAATTAAAGATCAAATAGAAGAATTCAAGATACAAGATCCAGAAACATTCCCAGATTTAGGTATTTGGCATCCTCTTGCACCTTGCATGTTTGAAAGTCTTAAAGAATATCAAAATTGGGAAAATAACAGAAAAGATTTAAACGCTAAAGATGAAAAAACACCAACAATAGGTTTAGTACTTCAAAGAAGCCACATAGTTACAGGAGATGATGCTCATTACGTTGCTGTTATTCAAGAATTGGAATATAGAGGAGCAAGAGTTCTTCCTATCTTCTGTGGAGGACTAGATTTCTCTAGACCAGTAAATGAATTCTATTATGATTCATTTAATAAAGAATTACCTGTTGTAGATGGAGTTGTATCTTTAACAGGTTTTGCACTAGTTGGCGGACCAGCAAGACAGGACCATCCAAAAGCTATTGATGCTCTAAAAAAGCTTAACAGACCTTATATGGTTGCTCTTCCATTAGTTTTTCAGACCACCCAAGAATGGGAAGATAGCGACCTTGGATTACACCCAGTACAAGTAGCACTTCAAATTGCAATTCCAGAATTGGATGGTGCAATTGAACCTATCATCCTCTCAGGTCGAGATGACGCTACTGGCAAGGCACATACTCTCCAAGATAGGGTTGATGTAATTGCAGAAAGAGCTATAAATTGGTCAAGTTTAAGAGTAAAAAAAAGAAAAGACAAAAAATTAGCAATAACGGTATTTAGTTTCCCTCCAGACAAAGGAAATGTAGGAACAGCTGCTTACTTAAACGTTTTCGGTTCAATATACAGAGTACTTCTTGAAATGAAATCCAAAGGGTATCAAATAGATGATCTTCCTAGTAATTCGAAAGAATTAATGGAAAAAGTTATTAACAACCCTGAAGCAATGGATGGTTCTCCAGAATTAAATATTGCTCACAAAATGTCGGTAAAAGAATACGAAGAATTTACACCATACTCACAAAGACTTGAGGAGAATTGGGGAAAACCACCTGGAAATCTTAATAGTGACGGTCAGAATCTTTTGATTTACGGAAAACATTTTGGAAATGTGTTTATAGGGGTTCAACCAACTTTCGGTTATGAAGGTGATCCAATGAGATTACTGTACTCAAGAAGTGCGAGCCCTCATCACGGTTTTGCTGCATATTACACTTATGTAGAAAAAATCTGGAAAGCTGATGCTGTTCTTCATTTTGGAACTCACGGTTCACTTGAATTTATGCCAGGGAAACAAATGGGTATGAGTGAAACATGCTATCCAGATTCACTTATTGGATCCTTACCTAATTTGTATTATTATGCTGCGAACAACCCTTCTGAAGCGACAATCGCCAAGAGAAGAGGGTACGCATCAACAATCAGCTATTTAACCCCTCCAGCAGAAAATGCTGGACTCTACAAAGGTCTTAAAGAACTAAGTGAACTTGTTGGTTCCTATCAACAATTAAGAGAGAATAGTAGAGGTATTCAAATTGTTAATGCAATTGTTGAAACTTCTAAGCAATGTAATCTCGACAAAGATGTTGAGCTCCCTTCAAATGACGTAGAAGAACTCTCTCTCGATGAAAGAGATCTATTCGTTGGCAACATCTATAAACAGTTGATGGAAATAGAAAGTAGATTATTACCATGTGGTCTTCACACTATTGGAGAAGCTCCCACCGCTGAAGAAGCTGTTGCGACGCTTGTTAACATCGCATCTTTAGAGAGGGAACAAGAGGGGTTAAGATCTCTTCCAGGACTACTTGCAGAATCTCTAGATCTAACTATTGACCAAATATATGATGGTAATAATAAAGGTGAACTCAAATTTGTAGAGTTAAATGAAAAAATAATCAAAACAGCGAGAGAATCAATATTTGCAATGGTTAACTCCCTAAAAATTGTTAATGGTAGAGTTTATTTAGAAAAATCCCTCCTTTCTAAACTATTTGAATTTCTCAAATTATTTGGTCTAAATCTACCCACTCCATGGCTAAGGGTTTGTAGATTAAATGGATTTAATCAAGTAAATCAAAAAGAGCTAAATAAATTATTTGATTATTTACTTTTCTGCTTAGAACAGGTTTGTGCTGACAAAGAAATGGATAGCCTTATTAAAGCCTTAGATGGTAATTATGTTTTACCAGGACCTGGAGGAGATCCTATAAGAAACCCAGGAGTACTGCCCAGCGGTAAAAATATTCATGCACTCGACCCTCAATCAATCCCAACCACCGCAGCGGTCGCGGCTGCAAAGTCTGTTGTTGACAAGTTAATTGAAAGACAAAAAGAAGAGCAAGGTTCTTGGCCTGAAACAATAGCCTGCGTTTTATGGGGGACTGATAACATCAAAACCTATGGAGAATCATTGGCACAAATCTTATGGTTTGTAGGGGTAAAGCCAAAACCAGACTCGGTTGGAAGAATCAATAAATTGGAATTAATTCCATTAGAAGAATTAGGCAGACCGAGAATAGATGTAGTGGTTAACTGTTCTGGAGTATTTAGAGATCTATTTATAAATCAAATGGCACTAATTGATCAAGCTGTAAAATTAGCCGCTGAGGCTGATGAACCTTTAGAGTCAAATTTTGTAAGAAAACACTCATTAGAACAAGCAGAAAAAGAAGGAAGTTCTATCAGAGAAGCTTCTGCAAGAGTATTCTCTAATGCAAGTGGTAGTTATAGTTCAAATGTAAATTTAGCTGTAGAAAACTCAACTTGGGAGGAAGAAAACGAATTACAAGAAATGTATTTATCACGTAAAACATATGCTTTTAATGCAGACAATCCAGGAGAAATGAATCAAAAGAGAGATGTATTTGAATCTGTAATGAAGACAGCAGATGTTACATTCCAAAATCTTGATTCCTCAGAGATTTCTCTTACAGATGTAAGTCATTATTTTGACTCTGATCCAACCAAATTAATTAAAACACTTAGAGATGACGGGAAAGAACCAAGTAGCTACATAGCAGATACCACAACAAGTAATGCTCAAGTTAGAACCCTTGGAGAAACTATTAGATTAGATTCAAGAACAAAACTTTTAAATCCTAAATGGTATGAGGGCATGCTCAAATCTGGTTATGAAGGTGTTAGAGAACTCTCCAACAGACTTAATTACACTCTTGGTTGGAGTGCAACAAGTGGTCAGGTAGATAATTTTGTTTATGAAGAAACAAATGAAACATTCATAAATGATGAAGAAATGAGGAAAAGATTAATGGAATTAAATCCTAATAGTTTTAGAAGAATAGTAGGAACTTTACTAGAGGTTAATGGTAGAGGATATTGGGAAACTTCAGACGAAAATATAGAACAGCTAAAAGAGCTTTACCAAGAAGTAGAAGATAAAATTGAGGGTGTAAAAGAATAGTAATCTTTTTCTATTCTCTGTAAATCCTATCAGCGACTTTTAGAATTTGAGAATTCATTCTTACATTATGAACTCTCACCATTTCTATATGAAATTTTGAACATAAACAAGTTATTGCTAAGGTACCAATATCTCTTTCTTTAGGGTTTATTTCATTCAAGATATCTCCTATAAATCTTTTTCTTGATGCACCAATTAAAATTGGTAAATTAAGTTTTTTAAAAAAATCTAAGTTTCTTAAAATTTCCAGATTTTGATTTATATCTTTAGAAAATCCAATTCCAGGATCAACAATTATATTTTTTTTAGATACATTTTTTTCTAAAGCATTTTTTATTAAGGTATCAAGTGAAATCCTAACTTCACTCAATACATCATCATAATTGGAAAGTTCATTCATATTTTGACTATTTCCACGACTATGAGTTATGACAAACGGGCAGTTAAATTTTGAAACAACATCCAAAATTTCCTTATCCCTTCTTCCTCCAGTAACATCGTTTATCCAATTAGCACCATTTAAAAGTGCCTCGTGAGCAACATCAGAATTAAATGTATCAATAGAAATTAAGATATTTGGATATTCAGATTTTATTAATTTCAAGTAAGGTATCAACCTTCTAATCTCTTCATTAGAACCTACTTCTTCAGCCCCGGGCCTGGTACTTTGAGCGCCAAGATCTATTATATCTACATCATTGCTTAAAAAATGATTAACTTGATTTAAAACTTTTTTCGAGGTATTCAGATCTCCTCCATCACTAAATGAATCAGGGGTTAAATTAATAACCCCCATAATTGAAGTTTTTTGTCCCCAGCCTTTTGGCCATGGGTTTTTATTATTGATAATTTGCAATTCTTGCAAAACTTATTGGATCTAATGAAGCCCCTCCAACCAGGACTCCATCTATATCACTCATTGACATGATTTCGTCAATATTATTGGGTTTAACTGATCCTCCATATTGAATAATTACATCATCAAAACCTATAAGTTTTCGAATTAGGGAACATATATAATTAGCGTCTTTCGCCTCACATGTTTTACCTGTGCCAATAGCCCAAATTGGCTCATAAGCAACTATAAGATTTGATGGATCTGCATTTTCAAGTCCTTGTTCAACCTGTCTTGTAATAACTCTATCTGCTTCTCCTCTCTCTCTCTGTTCTAATGTTTCTCCAACACAAACTATTGGAGTAAGCCCACTAGATTGAGCAAAAACTGCTCTTTTATTAATTTGTTCATCACTTTCACTGAAGTATTTTCTAGGTTCACTATGACCAACTATTGCATATGAGACTCCATGTTCAAGGAGCATTTTTGGAGATATTTCAGCTGTAAATGCTCCTTCCTCTTCCCAATGAATATTTTGACTAGAAATATCTAAATAATCAAAATTAGAATGACTAGAGAATGTTGAAATAGCTGTAAAAGGAGGAGCAATAACAATTTTACGATCACTCCTTAAATTTTTTATTAATGGGATAAACTCTTCTAAATAAGACTTAGCCTCAGCACAAGTCATATGCATTTTCCAATTACCAGCAATAACAGATTTTCTCAAAATAATATCTCCAAGAAAATTATATTAATATAAATTAAGTTCAATAGGTAAATTAATCAAAAATTAATTCATTTTTTAGAAATATAACTTTATCACCCTTATTTAATTTTCTTCCTCTCCTAGTTTCAACTATCCCATTAACTTTTATAGAACCCGATTTAATTAAAAATTTTGCTTCTCCACCTGAAGAAACTAAATTTTTCCATTTTAAAAATTGATCTAATTTCATTGTTTTGTATTCCAAAAGATATTGATAAAGTAGGATAAATAATAAAATATACAATATCTTGAGATTAATACCTCCAGTCAGACCATACGCAACAAGATTTATAAAGGGTTTTATATGCATGATTATTTACGTAGCTTGTTGGCCTTTATTAGCTTACTTAGCTGGAAACTTAATACCAGCAATTGGATCTGGCGATCTTTCGAATGTTTCTAGCATAATAGTTAAGTCATTGTTAGTATTTTTAGTCCAAAAAACTGCCCAATTTGGACAAGATGTTTTTATAGCTAAACCATCTTTAGAAATTAGTGAAGTAATGAGAGGAAATTTGTTCAGTAAAATTCAGAAAATAGATATGAACTCTATTGAAAAGATTTCAGCCGGTGATATTACATATAGACTTACAGAAGATGCAGATAGAGTAAGCGAAATTATTTATAAAACAGCTCAGGATACTATTCCGTGTACCTTACAATTGTTTGCTGTAATAATATATATGTTCTATTTAGATTGGTCATTAACATTATCTACCTTTGTAGTAGCTCCTTTAATTATCCTTTCAGTAAATAGTTTTGGAAGAAGAGTTTTATTAGCATCAGAAAAAAGTCAAGAATCAACTAGTGACTTGGCAGGTTTAATCGGTGAATCTATAAATGGAATGTCTACCATAAGAGCATTTGCCGCAGAAAATTGGATTGAAACTAGATTTAAGAAAAGACTAAATGCTAATAAAAAAGCAAAATATAAAACATTAAAATTACTTGCTTTTCAGCATCCAGTTGTTGGATTTGTAGAAGCATTCGGAATATTAGCAATATTAGGTTTAGGAGCCGCAAGAATAAACCTAGGCCTTTTATCAAGTCAAGAATTCAGTAGTTTTTTTGCCGCAATATTGATGCTTATTGATCCAATTAGTCATGTAAGCACAAATTTTAATGACTTCAAACAAGCAGAGGCATCAATAAAAAGATTGAAGAACATAAATTATGAACAGATCGAAAATGACAATAAAAATTTAAGAAAGATAAATAATATTCAAGGTAAAATAACTTTTAAGAAAGTTTATTTTGAATACAAAAAAGATAATGAAATTCTTAAGAATATAAATTTAGAAATCAAAGAAGGAGAAGTTACAGCTTTCGTAGGAGCTTCAGGTGCTGGTAAAAGTACAATGATGGCATTGATCTTAAAATTTATTTCACCGAAAAATGGTGAAATTTTTATTGATGATAAAAATCTGGAATTATTAAATACAAAAGATATAAGAAAAAATATTGCACTAGTTCAACAACAGCCTTTTTTATTTTCAGGAAAAATAATTGATGTAATCAAAATGGGTAGAAGTTTCACTCAAGAGGAAGTTATAGAATCGGCAAAAAAATCAAATGCCCACAACTTCATTCAAAAGCTCCCCGATAAATATGAAACTAAGATAACTGAAAGAGGGTCAAATTTCTCAGGAGGCCAGATCCAAAGGATTGCAATTGCAAGAGCAATTCTTGGAAACCCATCAATTCTCCTTCTAGATGAAGCAACAAGCGCTTTAGATGCAGAATCAGAATCAGAAGTTCGAGAAGGGCTTAATAGAGCCATGAAAAATAGAACTGTTATTGTAATTGCTCACAGATTAGCGACCACTCAAGAGGCCGATAAAATAGTTGTCTTTGATAAGGGAGAAATTATTGAAGTTGGGAAACATCTTGAATTACTTAATAAGAAGGGAATATATAAAGATTTATGTGAAAAACAATTAATTAAGAAATTATAATCTTATTTTGTTAATTAAAAATTAAAACCATGAGTGAAAATCAAAATGATACTGGCAACCCAGTTTTAACCTTTGAGGGGAAAAAATATGTAATAAATGACTTATCAAATGAGGCAAAAGATCTTATAAGAGGTTTACAAGTTGCCGATACACAATTAAAAATGTATCAAGACACTTTAAAGTTACTATCTGTTGGTAGAAATTCATTAGCAAACCAACTTAGAGAAAAATTAAAGGAATCAGAGTAATCTTAATAATTATGTATTTCTTGCAGAGAGTAGGTATCAATTCTATTACTTCTTAATGATTTTATTGCTTTTATGGCAGCCTTAGCTCCAGGAATAGTAGTGAAAGTGGGAATATTGTACTCTAAAGCAGCACGTCTTAAGTATGCGTCGTCATGAAGTGCCTGAGATCCTATTGGAGTATTAATTATTAATTGGACAAGTCCTGAACGAATTAGGTCCTCTATGTTTGGTCTCCCTTCATGTACTTTTAATACTTCTTCAACTTGAATGCCTAAATCATTTAAATATGAAGCTGTACCTTTCGTTGCAATTAATTTAAATCCTAAAATCAACAATTCCTCGGCAATTTCTTCAAGATATTTTTTATCTAAATCATTTGTAGACAAAAAAGCCACTCCCTCAGAAGGTACGCCATTTCCTGCAGCCAGTTCTGACTTTGCATAAGCAATACCAAAATCTTTAGCTAAACCCATTACTTCTCCAGTTGATCTCATTTCAGGACCAAGAAGCGTATCAGATCCAGGAAATCTTTTAAAAGGCAAAACAGCTTCTTTTACTGCCTGATATTTTGGAGAAATTTCTTGTGTAAAATTAACTTCTTCTAATGTCAAGCCTTGCATTAACTGGGTAGCTAATTTAGCTACAGGTTTACCTATAGCTTTTGAAACAAATGGAACTGTTCGGGAAGCTCTTGGATTTGCTTCTAAAATAAAAAGCTCGTTTTCTTTATTATTTAAATTTGTCACTGCAAATTGCAAATTAATTAAACCAGTAACATTTAATCTTTTAGAGATTAATTTAGTCCAATTTTTTACAATATCTAGAGTTGATTTTGAAAGAGAGATGGAAGGTAAACAGCAAGCCGAATCTCCCGAGTGAATTCCTGCAGGTTCAACATGTTCCATTAAACCAGCAATTACAACTGAACCTTCTGAATCACATAAAGCATCAACATCTATCTCAATAGCATTATTTAAATATTGATCAAGAAGAATTGGATGATCAGGTGATACCTTCACTGCCTCAGTAATATATCTTGATAATTCATGCTCATCTTTTACTATCTCCATTGCCCTGCCTCCCAAAACATAAGAAGGTCTTACAACCAAGGGGAATCCAATATTTTTTGCAACCTTTTGTGCTTCATTTTGATTTCGTGCTATTCCATTTAGTGGTTGCCTAATATTTAATTCCTGAAGTATTTTTGTAAATTCTTCTCTATCTTCTGCTAAATCAATTGAGATAGGCGAGGTTCCAAGTATTTTTGATCCAGTTCTAATTCCATCATTAGACTCAAGCCACTCAAATAAAGGCAACGACAATTTTAATGGGGTTTGACCTCCAAATTGAACAATCAAACCATAAGGATTTTCAGCTTCTATTATGTTGATCACATCTTCCAAGGTTACAGGCTCAAAATATAAAATATCGCTAGTATCGTAATCTGTAGATACAGTCTCAGGATTACTATTAACCATGATTGTGTTGTATCCATCCGCGGAGGCTTGATATGAAGCATGACAACAGCAGTAATCGAATTCAATTCCCTGACCAATTCTGTTTGGACCTCCTCCTAATATCATGATTTTTTTTGATTCATTATTTTTTGAAACTTCGCTATCAAAAATTTGAGAATTTGAATTTATAAAAGGCTCTTCATAAGTAGAATAATGATAAGGAGTAGAGGATGAAAACTCTGCTGAACAAGTATCTACAGTTTTATAAATTGGTATTATATTAAGGTTTTTTCTGTGCCTCCTTACTTCAAAAAAATCGGAATTAGTTAAACTAGCGATCTGTTGATCTGCGAAACCCAATTGTTTTGCATGCAACATCAAATCTCTATTCAGACTGAAAAGTTCTTTATTTTTCAAAAAACAATTTTCAAAATTAAAGATATTGCGTAATTTTTCGATAAACCATAAATCAATATTTGTAACTTCATGGATAAAAGAATTAGTTTTTCCAAGCTGCATTGCTTTTTTAATTATGAGAATTCTTTCAGATGTGGGGTTTCTTAAACTAGTCTGCAAATCATTATCGTTCTTAATTTCATCTATCGAATCACAATCCCATCCATAAATATTCACTTCTAAGGACCTTAATGCTTTCTGAAATGATTCTTCAAAAGAACGTCCGATTGCCATTGACTCACCAACGGACTTCATAGCAGTACTTAATGTATTTGATGATCCTTTAAACTTTTCAAAGGCAAACCTAGGAATTTTGGTAACGACATAATCAATTGATGGTTCAAAACATGCAGGAGTTTTTTTTGTTATGTCATTTATAATCTCATCAAGTGTATAGCCTACAGATAATAAAGCTGCAATCTTGGCTATGGGAAATCCAGTCGCTTTACTTGCCAAAGCAGAAGATCTACTCACACGAGGATTCATCTCTATTACAATTACCTCACCATCAATTGGATTTATTGCAAATTGAATATTGCTACCTCCAGTTTCTACTCCTACCTCTCTAATAATTTTTATGGATAAGTCTCTCAGTCTTTGATATTCCTTATCTGTTAAGGTCTGTGCTGGAGCTACAGTAATTGAATCTCCAGTGTGGACACCCATTGGATCTAAATTTTCAATACTGCAAACTATTACAACATTATCAGCTGTGTCTCTCATGACCTCTAATTCAAATTCTTTCCATCCAATAAGTGATTTTTCAATCAATATTTGATTACTAGGACTTTCCTCCAAGCCTGTATTACACAATTCGATAAATTCTTCGAGATTATAAGCAATCCCACCTCCAACTCCACCTAAAGTAAATGCTGGTCTTATTATGAGTGGGTATGAATTAATTTCTTTTGATACATCTCTAGCTTCAGTCAAGTTAGACGCTATACCAGATGGACATACATTTACATTTATTTTTTCCATAGATTCTTTAAATAATTTTCTATCTTCTGCCTTATTAATAGCTCTTAAATCAGCACCAATTAATTCAACATTGTTTTTATTTAAGAAATCTGATTCGGATAATTTAACTGCTAGATTCAAAGCAGTTTGACCCCCCATTGTGGGAAGAATTGCATCAGGTTTTTCTTTTAAAATAATCTGAGAAACTATATCAGGAGTTAATGGCTCAATATATGTTTTGCTAGCAATTTCAGGATCAGTCATTATTGAAGCCGGATTCGAATTTATCAAGATAATTTCATAACCAGCTTTTCTTAAAGCTTTGCATGCTTGGGTTCCAGAGTAATCAAATTCGCAAGCTTGCCCTATAACAATAGGGCCTGAACCTAGAATAAGAATTTTTTTAAGATCACCTCTTTGAGGCATAATTTAAAACCTTTATTTATTTCATGCTACTTATAAATCATCAGATGTTAATCAAGTTACTTGAAAAGCAACATTTGTTTCTATAGTATTGAAAGAAATTAATTTTTTATGAGCGAACTTCAACGACTTAAAAGTTTGTTGCCTCCAGAGAATGAAAGTTGGGTGTTTATTGAAGCTGCCGCTGCAATCGATCCACCTTTAATAACACTTGAGGAAATAGGTCGTGATGAAGTAGAAATACAAATAGATTTAGATGAATGGGACAATTTTGCAATTGATCATAGAAACTTATTATTTTGGCACGAAGTAGGGAAGATTCAAAATGACGCAATACCTAGAGACGGTTGGGAAATGGCTGCTCTTGCCATAGGGCTTGGAGGAGCAATTGGCGAGTTATGGGTTCAAGATGGATTACTCTTATTACTTGCTCTTGGGTTATCAAGTTTTGCGGGGTATAGATTATATCTAAAGAATAATTCTGAAAAAAAACTACAGGATGCTATTTCTGCAGATGAAAGAGCTATAGATCTTGCTTGTAGATTTGGTTATAGTATTCCAAATGCTTATAAAAGTCTTGGAGGAGCATTAAAGGAGTTAATTGAAAAAACTAGAAAAAAGAAAAAAAGAAGCATCTTTGAGGACAGATTAGATGCCTTAAGAAAAAGTGCTGAAAAGGCCAGAGCAGAATTATCTCAGCAGGAAGGTTCAGAGCAATCAGTATCAAGCGAAAATGTATATGGACAATAAACTTTTAGTTTTGATGGCAGCTAAAGCTTGTGATGTAAAAAAGGCTAAAGATATAAAACTTATAAAAATTGATAAAGTCTCCTTCATAAGTGAATGGATATTAATTGCTGAGGGATTATCTGATGTTCAGGTTAGATCTATAACTAACTCAGTGGAGGGCGAATTAAGAGAAAAGGCTAAAGTTGAACCAATAAGGAAAGAAGGAGTTACCGAGGCAAAATGGGCTCTACTTGATTATGGTGATTTGATTGTTAATATTTTTCAGCCAGACATTAGAAAATATTATGATCTTGAATCATTTTGGAGTAATGGAGACTATCTTACATTCCCATAAATGGTCATTATGAACGAATCTAATTGTCCAGTCCCTAGGGAACAACAACCGACAAATGAATTCATTGAATTATCAAAATCTAAAATTTTTTCTTGGCCAAAAACTAAACAATTACTAGTTCTTGTATTGATTAAATTCTGGATAGCTACTTTTGTTTTATTTGTCATTATTTCTTCTGGAAGTATATATTTTAAAACTTCTATATTAAAGTATGTTTTATTAAGTTTATTTAGCAGCCTAGCTATACCCCTCTTAATTTCTATAAGGTTATACCTGGGTTGGAAGCATGTTTTTAAAAGATTGACTTCTGAAAAAGTCGAGTACGAAGAATCTGGCTGGTATGACGGTCAAGTGTGGATAAAGCCATTAGTTTTAAAAGAAAAAGAATCACTTATTGCCTCAATTGAAGTTAAGCCTATTTTAAACAATTTAATTCAAATCTTTTCTCTCTTCTCAATTTTAGCTTTATCAGGAATTTTACTTTTTCAATATAACCATTTTTAAATGAGTTCAAACTTCAAAAATCTCTACACATCAAATAATCCTCCTCTACAAGCAACTTTAATGAGAGGTTCGAACATTGAGTCAATACATAAAATTCATGCTGTTATCAGCGATAAAAAAGGAAGGGTTTTAATGTGTGCAGGAAATCCAGAATATAAAAGTTTCATTAGATCAGCATTAAAACCATTTCAAGCAATACCTTTTGTCAGTAGTGGAGCAGCATCAAAAATTAATAATGCTTCAAAATCAATCGCATTAGCATGCGGTTCACATAGTGGTTCGAAAATTCATTCAAGGGAAGCCTTCAAAATTTTATGGGAATATGATATCGACGTTAATAATTTAAAATGTCCAAAATCAAAATCAAGTCCATTAGAACATAATTGTTCAGGTAAACACGCTGCTTTCCTTGCAACATGTAAAAAGTTTAATTGGCCACTAGAGAGTTACCTAAAAGGGGATCATCCACTTCAAATAGAAATATTCAGAATTGTTTCCGAATTGCTTGAAATTCCCAGCTCGGAAATAAAAGCTGAACGAGATGATTGCGGCGCGCCAACCCTTTATATGAAGCTTGTAGAGATGTCTAAGTTATATTCTCTTCTAAGCAGTTCGGATAATGCAGAATTAGAGCAAATAAGTAGAGCTATGACAAATAACGCAATTATGATTGGTGATAACAATCGATTTGACACTGAAATAATTAAGGCTTCTCATGGACAAGTCATAGGTAAAGGAGGTGCAGAAGGAATACAGTGTCTTTGCAAAGTGAATGAAGGTATAGGATTAGCTTTAAAAGTAGAAGATGGTTCTAAAAGAGCAAAACATGCTGTGAGTCTTCACTTATTAAAACAATTAGAATGGATATCTGACCTAAGAATTCAAGATATTGAAGATAAGGTCTTTAATTTTTCCGAAGGAGTGCGTATTGAAGTTCAAGGACAGTTAAAATTCCAAGAATCCTAAAAAAATAGAAAAATGAACCCTTTCAGATGTATGCTATGTATATGACGCGGGGTAGAGCAGTCTGGTAGCTCGTCGGGCTCATAACCCGAAGGTCGGAAGTTCAAATCTCCCCCCCGCCACCATCTAAAGCAGCTTTAGGCTGCTTTTTGTTTTTGCAATTAGTTACAGAAATTAAAAAATTTTTATAAATTATCAGAATACATATCTAAATATTAGTGGCATACAAAAAATTATTAAAGATCATTTTGCATCGAAAACTTAAAATCAACTCTAACTACTAAGCCAATAATGATAAAAATTATCCCAATGTAAGAGTTTAAAGATAGTTCCAAGATATTCAATTAAATTACTAATTATAACCTTAACTCATAAATCATTTCTATTAAATAGTCTCATAAAAAAGTTTAAAAAAGTAGAAACTTAACACTTACCTTATTGAATAAGAAATGTATTGAACTAAAGTGAAATCAATATAATTAATAAATTAATGCAAAATTTACTACAACGAGATCTTGGTTCTAGTATGTTATCTTTGGCAGTTATATTAGGATGGTTAGGTTTGTTTTTTGTCTTCTTAAGAATATTCACCATCACAATAAAAAAGGTTCTCGAAACAATATTCAAAAATACTTAATTGTAAAAATAAATCAATAATCAAGAATTAACACATTTTTGTTTAGTGAGTAGGTATAATGACCTAAAAATGTCAATTTTAGACAATGCAAAAATTGGTGATTCAGTTCAAGTAAGTTTAGAATTATCAAAAGATCGATTAACTAAAGAAATAATTGATGCCATAAATGTCTCTTCACTGGGTAAAATAATTGATTTTAGAATAACTGATGGTAAAGGTATTGGTGTAGTCTTGCAATTATCCAATGGAAAAGAGCAATGGTTTTTTGAAAACGAAATTGATATTCTCGACGAAAATGGTAATAAAATAGAAAAAATATGTGACAAAGAAGGAGATAACTTTATATTAAATACTTTGAGATTATTGAAGTATGAAAATAAAAATAAAGTTAGTGATTTGCTTAACCCAATTAACTTTTTTTTATGGCTAATAGTATCGTTTAGAGATATTTTCTAAATAATCTAAATTTTTTTAAATAATAAATGGTTCAAATAAACCAGAAATCTAAAAAATTCAAAAACTTAAATGGAAAAAAATATTATTGAAGTAAGAAATTTGTCTAAGTCATTTGACATCTCTTCCAAAGAACAAGGATTAAAAGGCACTATTAAACATTTTTTTAGAAGAAAGACAAAAAGTTTAAAAGTTATAAAAAATATAAATTTTGCAATCAAAGAGGGAGAAATTGTAGGTTTCTTAGGGGCAAATGGCGCTGGAAAAACTACAATTTTAAAAATGCTTTGTGGCTTAATTTATCCAAGTGAAGGGTCAATTAAAGTTTCAGGCTATCTACCATATATGAGAAAAAAAAATTTCCTAAAGAATATCACCCTAATAATGGGCCAAAAACAACAACTTATTTGGGATCTTCCACCAATTGAATCATTTTATTTGAATGCATCAATATACGAATTGAATAGAAGAGAAGCAGAAAGAAGAATCAAAAAATTATCAAATATGCTTGAGATTGATGATGAGCTTTTTATACCTGTTAGAAAACTATCTCTAGGACAACGTATGAAGTCAGAATTACTTGCAGCTTTAATACATGAACCAAATATTTTATTTTTAGACGAACCTACACTCGGTTTAGATATTAATGCACAGAGAAATTTAAGACAATTCCTACAAAAATATAATCAGGAAACAAATGCAACGATATGTCTCACGAGTCATTACATGAAAGACATTACATCACTATGCAAAAGAGTTATATGCGTTGACAATGGTTCCATCTCATATGATGGAGAACTAGATCTATTATTAAAAAAGCTCTCTCCTGTAAAAGAGATATCAATAGTTTGTCATTCAGAAGAAGATGCAACTCAATTAGAAAATTCAGGTTTTATTGTTAAAAATAAAACAAAAAATGAAATAACTATAAAAGTAGAAAATAACTCTATTACCTCTTCATTAAAAACTATTTTAAATAACTTTGATATTGAAGACATTTATATAAATGAACCACCAATAGATGAAATCATTGGGAAAATATTAATAAAAAAAAGATAATGAAATCTAATTGGATAAATCATAAAATTTTCACCTTATTAAAGATTCAATATTCAAATATGTTGGAATATCGCGTAGAGATTGCTTTATGGGCTATTTCAGGAATTATCCCTTTCTTTATGTTAAATATATGGACAAAAAATAACCTTAATGACTCCATAAACATTAGTGATATTATGCTTTCTAGATATTTTTTGTGTGCTTTCTTTGTTAGACAGTTTTCTGTAGTTTGGGTTGTATTTAGCTTTGAAGAAGATTCTCTTCTGGGGAAAGTATCTCCTTACTTAATTCAACCTTTAAATCCATTTTTCAGATATTTTGCGCAACATCTTGCTGAACAAATAACAAGATTCCCTTTTGCATTACTAATAGCATCATTCTTTTTTATTTTTAATCCAGAAAGTATATGGATTCCTAATATAGTTATTTTGTCTTTATCAATATTATCAACATTTTTTTCTTTTATAATTCAATTTTTAATTCAGTCAATAATTGCATGTTTATGTTTCTGGACAGAAAAAGCATCATCAATTGAAAGATTATTATTTATTCCAACTTTATTTCTATCAGGCCTTTTAGCTCCTGTAGTTTCATTTCCTGGATATGTTAAATCATGGATTTATTTAACTCCTTTTCCATATCTAATTGATTTTCCTGCGAACTTATTATCAGGTAATGAAACAAATTTTGTTGGAGGATTAGGTATGCAAATTCTATGGATTCTTCTTCTTTTTCCATTATTTAAAAAAATCTGGGCTGAAGGAACGAAAAAATATACTGCTATGGGATCATGAATTTTAAAAAATATTTAAAAGTTTATACAAAATTTTTACATACTTCTTTAGCTTCTGAAATGGAGTATAAAACAAATATATTAATTGACTTAATTACCGCAATTTTAAGTTTAATAGGGAGTATTTTTTTATTATCAATTTTCTTTCAAAACAATGACAGTATTGGAGGTTGGGAATTTAAACAGGCACTAATAATTCAAGGCATTTATACAATTTTAAATGGAATAACTAATACATGGTTCAATCCAAATCTTACGGAAATAGTTAAACATATTAGGGAAGGAACATTAGATTTCGTACTTTTAAAACCTATTGATAGTCAATTTTATATTTCATTAAAAAAAATAACCCCTTCTGGCTTTTTAGAAATAATGCTTGGATTCTGCCTATTGTTATATTGCATCAAAATAAATCAAATTAATATAAATTTGCTTTTTATGGCCCTATCCTTCATTACGATCATATGCTCTATTTGTATCTTATATAGTTTATGGTTTTTTATTTCTACAACTACAATCTGGTTTGTAAAGACATGGAATGCTACAGAAGTATTAAGGTCTTTCCTTTACATTGGAAGATTTCCATTAAATTCTTTTTCATTTTCTCTAAGAATATTCTTTAGTATATTTATTCCTATTGCATTTATAACTACCATACCTTCTGAAGTTTTTCTGGGACTCTCTAAATTATGGGAAATATTGCTTGAAATTATTGTTGCTATTATATTTTTGTTTTGCTCTAGAAGGTTCTGGCTATTCGCATTGAAATTCTACACATCAGCTTCAAGCTAAATATTATTTAATAATCTCTCTACAAAACTCCCAAACTCTTTGTTTAGAGTTAAGTTTAGAAAGTTTAGATAATTTCTTAAAATTTATTGTAGATTTATCAACAGATAGTTTTTTACAGATGTACTCAATTTGATAATTTTTAGAAATGATTCCTAATTTGACTGTTAAATTAAATAATATGATTATTAGAGAAAAACTAAAAATAATAGAAAAAAAATGTGAAAATGACTTTAAATAATTATCACTTTCAGTTTTCAATTCAAACTTCATCATTCAACTATATGTTGAGGACACTTAATTGCGGCAATTGCAACAGCTGTAACTTTAAAATTTTTTGACTTCTCAATAACCTTTTTAACCTCTAATGGTCCAAACTTATTACTTGCATCACTGTAGGAAAGAAGTAAAGATTTATAATTATCATGGCCTAAATTTCTATATTCACAGAAATTATCTCCAACATAATTTAATAGAGTTATCAAAGTTAATTCAATCATTAAAGCTTTTTAATTAATAAAGCCCTTACGAATAATACAATGCATAAATTTTTTAACAAGGTTAATTTCAAAATCACTTGAAATCTCGAAATAGAATAAATTCAAAAAAAATAAGAATTACGAAAATATGTCATAAATTCAAACCTAACAAAGATGATAATTTTTTAAGCACTATCTGTAGCGTGTCATGACGATTTGACTAGCGCTATGGATAGGGGGTTGCTTTTTTCTGGAAATTGGTTTAAAAATAAGGTTCCCCATCACCCGGCCTCATAGTTATGAGGCCCTTTTTTTTTTGCAATATTTCCAACTAAAAGTATTTTAAATTCAATAAGTTTCTAATCAAAACGTGAGTTTATTAGAAAAATGAATTGATCATCATTAACTGTTGTAGCAACTGCTGGTCTTTTTCTAACTAAAACTTAATTGATATTTTCAATCAGTTAATCTATAAAAAAATATTAATGGATTTAATCAAAAGGCCTATACCAACAAAAAAACAAACAGTCATAAACGTTTTCTTAATTAGCCTATTTCCTTTTAAATTGGACAAGTGAGCTCCAAAATATCCTCCTGTAAAAGAGCCAAATATTAATATTATTAATATCATTGGAGAAATTGATCCTACTTTACTCAAAAAAATTGCACCTGTAAGATTCCAAAAAATTCCAACAGTTAAGAAAGTCAAACTTACAGCTCGAAGAAAATCCATTCCAAATGATTTGATTAAAAGTATTGTTACAAGTAATCCAGTGCCCGAAGAAATAGAACCATTCAAAATTCCTATTAGGAAAATAAAAATTAAAAATCTAATTTTATTAGATAAATTAATGTTAATATTTCCAGACGATATACCTAATTCTGATTTAAGGAACGTGTAAAAAGCCAAGAATATCGAAATTATTCCTAAAAATAAGTATAAATATTCTTCGGAAATATATTCAATTATAGAAGCCCCAAAAATCACTCCTGGCAATCCAAAAATTAAGATTTGCCCTGCAATATATTTATCATTACTAAGAGACTTACGATTTCTTAATGAACCGCCTATTCCTAGTGCCACAGTAGCTAATTTATGACCAGCAAGAGCCTGATAATAAGGAATACCAGATAAAATCAATGCTGGTAATTGAAGTAATCCTGCCCCACCTCCAGAAATTGCTGAAAAAGTATTAGAAAAGAAGGAAATCAAAAAAATAAAAATACTTTTATATAAAGAATGAGAAACACTATCTACTGATGTTATTAATAAATAAAGCATTTAATCTAAAGTTTAATTTTTCTATAATTAAATATTTTCATTTTAAAAGTAAATGTTGGACTGCATCTTATTATCATCTCTTCATCAATCATAAATTAATAAAAACTGTTATTATCAAAAAATATTGTCAAGAATATTATGCATAGACAAGATGCAATTTATCTTGATCAGCTGTGTCCCAAGGTAAATAATAAAAGCTGGAGAGAATCACTTCATAAACTTACTAACTATAAATGTATTTATTGCGGCAAACCATCAGAATCACTTGATCACCTTCATCCAATGTCAAAGGGGGGTGGGAGCAACACAAGTAATTGCGTGCCATGTTGTTTATCGTGTAATGGGAATAAATCAGATTTAGAGGTTCTTGGTTGGTATAGAAAACAGAAATTTTATGATCCTAGAAGGGCTATGGCCATAAGAGCATGGTTTAACGATGATTTAAGACTGGCGAAAGTTCTTTTGAACTATATAAATTAAAAATAAATTAGCAATTGATTTTGAATCTAGATATTCTTTGTCAGGTTTCAATTAAGCCTCTTAATTTAGTAATTAATGAAATTTGTTTAAATAATTCTTATTGCTTCGGAATTTATTTTATAGCTCCTGAAAATTGCAATATTAGAGTAATCTTCCTTCCACATGATTGGAGAATCTATAACTTTTCTCTCAGGAGATTTTACTGAAAAAATTAATCCAAACACAAAAAATATCGTGATCAATATTATTGTCATTACAAATTTGTCTGGAATATTATTCATAAGATTACCTACCTAGAAAAATTTTTATCAGGAGTAGTTTTTTCGTAAACCTCTAAAAAATAAGATTTAAAATAATCCACCCCCTCCTTTCCAATTAATCCAAATGACCATCCGCAATCATTTATTACTTGCAAAGAAATTTGATTTGCTAAATCATCTTTTTCAATCCATTTTTTTTGTGGATTGTAAGAAAAAGAAATAATGTTTTCTGTTTTTACAATAGCTGATTTCATTGCTTCATCCTTAGAAAAACCGTTTTGAATAGCCTTGCAATATTTTCTCGAGAAATTATTAGAGATTCTATTTTGTAGTAGGCTAACGCTGGGATCTGACGTATCAAATGCTAATCCCATTGGCGGATTAAATAAATAAACTAAAAAGAAAAAAAAACAAAAAAAGATCTTAAACAATAGCTTTTTATCAATGCTCATAAGGTATATAATAGTTTATTTTTTTGGCTTTTCAATTAAATTTCTAAATTAAACAAAGCAAAATAAATTTCAATTTATTAAATATTAAAAGTATTGCAATAAGTTCAGCAATAATAGTCTGAGGTTTATTTGACTACTTATATGTACGAATCATTGATGACACTACTATTTTTTCCTGACTGGACAAACGGACTACCATCAGACTTTTTAATACTTCATTTTTTTGTTGGAGCTGTGATTTTCCCATTCAACATGATTCATGCTAAAGCAAGAAAAATTGATAGTCAGAATCCAGAGGAAGCAGCTAATGGCTATAAAACTTCTGATAATGCTACATTCTTTGGTTACGAAGAAATCAATTAGATTTCAATAAAAGTTCTTTAAAGAATTTACTTATTGATGATAATCTCCCTAAATACAACTTTAGATCTCAAAATTTTCAGTCCTAATGAACCTTTAGGAATATTAATACTTTTTTTGGGACTAATATTTACTGGGATGATTTTTTACATAATTTATGCTGTCAGTACGAATAAAGAATCATTAGAGGATAAAAAAATAAGAACTAAAAAGGAGTCCATTCAACAAGAAAAAATTGGCAAATTATTTCCTAAGAAAAAATAAATATATTTATTTTTTTATTAATAAAAATATATTTTTGTCAATAATCGTAGTGGGATCTAAAAACATTAATTTAGTTCTTTAAAGACAAACACTAATGACCATAACTACAAAATTTTCATCAGAAAATTTATTTTTCTTTAAATAAAGTAAAAAGATTCTCATGAATAGCAAAAAATGTTAAAAATGAATAAATGATTTAAGATTTTGACGAATTCCACTCAATATATATACCTCGCTAGTGGAGTAAAGAAAGAAGAAGGTTTTTGGATTGTAGGGATCAAAAATTGTGATGAAAACATTCTGGATGATAAGAGCCTATTAGATTGCCATAGAAAAGAATTAATAGGTAGTGAATCAGCAAAAAATATTCTTTTCGCTATTGATTTGAACATAAATAATTTGTTCAATGAACTAAGAAATAAAAATTATTTAATTGAAAGACCTTCAATTGGAATTTCTTTAGATATACCACTAGATATCTTGGAAAGTATTTTTGATTTTTGGTTAGATATTTATAAACAACAAGAAGCATGGGAAACTTGCATAGGCCTTCTTAAAATTAGAAAAAGAATTTCCCTAAAAAATCTAATTGATAGCGAAAGCTTAAAAGGAAATTCTAAAAAATGGGCCTTAAAAATCGAAAATTTACACTCATACATACCTAATTCCCATAGAGTTGAAAAGCTAAATGACCCTATGTGGAAATAATTTCATTTTTAATTAATCAATATATTTACTTCGCATGAAAATTAAGTAAAAATAAAATTATCTAATAAATTAACATGAATAAATCATATTCTTTCAGTCAAGAACAAATGAACGGGATTGTAGAGGATACTTATGCCAACATAATAAAAGAATGTGAAAATTTAAAAAAAAATACTAATTGCCCAAATGAGCAAATAGTAGCGCTTTTGAGTGTAATTGCATCAAATTTCACAAACATAACTGACAAAACCAAAAATTAAGATGATAAATTATTTTACTTGGAGTGAATTTGATGAAAGCGTAGAATATATTGCCAATAAATGTAAGTTTTTAGAACTTTCTGGAATATATGGTGTTCCTCGTGGTGGCTTATGTCTTGCTGTAGCACTTAGTCATAAATTAAAAATAAATTTAATTTCAAAACCAATAAAAAATTCCCTAATAGTAGATGATATTTATGAAACTGGTTTTACATTAAATACCTTCAAAAATATTGAGGGAGCAATGTTTTTTGTATTATTTAGTAAAATAAAACCTACTTGGTGGAATACTGTATTTATATCTAGAAAAAATGAATGGATAGTTTTTCCGTGGGAAAACACTTTGAATGCACAAAATGACCAAAAAGAGTACCTAAAAAAAAGAGGTTTAACTTGAAAAAGAAATTATACTTAGCAAATTCATATGGGTTTTCAAAACAAACCAAAAAACTCTTATATGAATTTAATAATATTTTCAATGATTTAAATATAGAAGTTTATGAACCTTTTGAGAGGACTCAACAAATATCAAAAAAGGAAGGAGAATGGGCATATGAACTAGCAAGAAGTAATTTCAATGATCTTAAAAAATGCGATTGTATTTTTGCTATTGTTAATGGAACACCTCCTGATGAAGGGGTGATGATTGAATTAGGTATTGCTATTGCTTTAAAAAAGGTAATTTTTTTATTTAGAGATGATTTTAGAAATTGTTCAGATAGCAACGAATACCCATTAAATCTTATGTTATTTCTTGGATTGCCAAGAGATAATTGGAAAAAATATTATTTTGAATCCTTACAAGATATAAAAAGCAATAAAAAAGGGTTTGTGGAATGGGCAAAAAAATAGACCAAATTAACCTCAAACTCGAGTTAAAATTTTAAATTCAGATTAACTCTGATAGGATGTTATAATTAATTTTATTTAAAGAATTTTGACACAAGTTACAGTTGGAGAAAACGAGGGGATTGAATCTGCCCTTAGAAGATTTAAAAGACAAGTATCTAAATCGGGAATTTTTGCAGATTTAAAAAGACTTAGACATCATGAAACTCCAATTGAAAAGTATAAAAGAAAGTTACAGCAAAGAAGAAAAGCAAGAAGAAGGTAGGTTTAATCTCTACTTATAAGAAGAGAAAAAACTCTTTTTTATTTACTTTTACAGACTAAAATCAGATATTAAATTATTTAAGCTTCTTTAACTTTTTAACAAGATTTATTCCAACTCCTGATACTGCAAGAAGTTCTTTTTCATCTGCAGCAATAACAGATTTGGTCGTTTTAAAACCAGCTTCATACAAAGCCTTAGCACTTTTAACTCCTACACCTGGAAGTGTAGCCAAGGTTTCAATATTCTTCTTTGAATTAGCTGTTTTTGTTTTTGTTTTTGTTTTTGTTTTTGTTTTTGTTTTTGCTTTCGTTTTTGTTTTTGAAGATTTTGCAGACTTAGCAGGTGCTTTTTCTTTCTTTAAAGGAGTTTCAGAGGATACTGCACTTTTAAATAAGATCGATTTTAGTTTACTTAGAAATTTAGTAATCATTTAAATATTTAAGTAATAAAATTAAACTTCAATTTTAATATATTATCAAATTCCGAGAGGAATTAATTAAAAAAATATAAATAATTGAATAAAGTTAATTTATTTACATTTATATAAAGACACATATTTAATATTAATGCAAGCTTAAAAGCCATCGCGAACGATTTTAAATTAATCTATTTATATTAAGCAAAGGGAAAAATCAACTTTTTAAAATCAAAAGTATCTACGAATAGTAAAATTAGGATATTAATAGATTGAAGAAAATAAGAAATGAAACTTATATTTATAAGCGGCCCTTCTGGTAGTGGTAAGACAACGTTATCAAAAAAAATAATCGAAAAAGTTAAAAATGGTATTGTTTTAAGTACCGATAATTACTATAAAACAGGGTTATTAAGTAAATTATTATCAAAATTCATAGAAGGTTATTTTGATAGAGACATAAGTTTTAACTATAGACTATTTAAAAAAGACTTTTATTATATTGTGAAAAATGGAATTTCAAAATATGAGCGTTCTTATGATTTCAAAAAGAAAAAAATAGAAAATTTCTACAACGATACGAATAATATTAATTTTTTAATTATCGAGGGTATTTTTGCCAAAGAATTATCAACCACTTTACATAATCAAAACTATTTTCTTTTGGAATTAAAAATCAGTAAAAATGAGTGCATGAAAAGAGTTCTTAAAAGGGACTTTAAAGAAAGGGGAAAGGCAGTAAAAATAGCTAAAAATGATTTTATAAAATCGTGGGATATTTATTACAAGAAATCTAAAAATAGTTGTATAAAAAATAAAAATGTATTCATTATTACTAGAAATACTAATATTGAACAAATACTTAAAAAATTGTTTGATTAATTTTTAAAAATTTTAGCTAGTGTTAAAGCACTTAAAATTGAGCCTTCAATCCGACCAAATCCGCAACCTTCAAACCAATCTCCGCAAAATCCAATTTTATATTTTCTACTAAATTGTAAAGATAATGGGACGGGATATCCAGAAGGTTGTGAAGCT
Organism: Prochlorococcus marinus CUG1438; assembly: GCA_017644325.1. Lineage (NCBI taxonomy): Bacteria > Bacillati > Cyanobacteriota > Cyanophyceae > Synechococcales > Prochlorococcaceae > Prochlorococcus > Prochlorococcus marinus. The sequence continues at coordinate 291,226 of JAEPLS010000002.1, forward strand.
CTCCATTTCATAATAGATATATTCTCATTGCAAGTTAATTGATTAACTAAAGAATTCCCCTCAAACAATTCATTAAAATTTTTAAATAATTTTTGTTTAATTAAGACTTCGTCTTTTGTATTTATACAAGAATTAACAAATTCTATATTTTTTGAATGTACTACTATTCCTAGCTTATTATTTTCGTGAAGTTCGAAAATAACTCGTTCAAATTTATATTTATCTTCTAGATTTTTTCTTAAATAAAAATACCTATTTTTTTTTGAATAAAAATCTTTATAACTATAATTCTTATTTGTATAAATTAAAAAAGTCATCCTTGGAATAAAAGTTTGTTTATCTAGAAAGTTTATAAGGGAATCAATTTTTTTATCATTATTTTTTGGAATAGCCTTCCTAAGAGGAATTTGATTTAAATTTAATATTTTTATTGATCTTTTATGTAATAACAAATTACTTGAACAGATAAGATAATTAGATTTAAAGATTTCTCCATTTTTAGATATTAATGTCCATTCATCGTTGTAAAATTGCAAATCAAGTATTAAAGTTTCAAAATAAAAATCAATCTTCCGATTTAAGTTATTTCGATCAATTATCTTTTCAGATAATTCACTCATAGAAGACAAAGAAATATAATTAACACCACAACAAAATTCATTTTTTTTTATTAATTCTGAATTAGAAAACTCACCTAAAGAAAATAATTCTGAATCATCAATTTTAATTAATTTATTTTCCAATAATTCATTAATAAAACTTTTTAATAAAATATTATTCTTGCTATTAACTATATTTAAATTAGGAGAACCGTGGTTTAGTTTCCATCCTTCAAATTTTTTACTTTTTCTTGTGCTTGACCTCCCTCCAAGTCCACGCCCAACTTCAATTAATGCTACTTTTTTTAAAATATTATTTTCAAGATATTTTGAAGCAAAAACACATGCAGAAATTCCTCCACCAATTATCAATAAGTCATATTTTAAAGCACTTTTCATAACTCTGAAATTAATGGGAATTATCTTACATTTTCTAAAAAACTATAAACTGAGTTAAGTTTTTCAGAGGATGTAAAATCAGTTTCAATAACAGGAGTGATATTGTTATTTTTATAGAAACAAACTAAATCTCTTGTGAAATCATAAAAATCTCCTAGAGAAGATAAACACTTTTCTGAGATATGAACCCCTTTCCAAGGACGAAATTTAAACCTAGCAATAAATTGTTTTGAAGGGATTAATAAACTTCCAAATAGATTTAATTTTTGAAATTTTGGTGTGTTCTTAAGATAATTCAATTCACTATTAAGCACATTAATATCTGTTCCATATTGAAACCAAATTGAATTTACTAATCCTGAAGAAAATTTTCTATCAAATCTATCTCTTTCTGAAAATACATCATAGTATTTTTTTAGGTAGGGATTATAGGCTACACCTAATTTAACTTTTATATCTTTTTCTCTTTTTATATAACTTAAAACATTAATTGTATCAAAGTTTTTTTTCTTATTTGATCCTGATACAAGAAGAATATCATAATTTCTATTTGAATAAGAATTTTTTAAAAAATCTAAAAATTCTTTATATGATTTTTCTGTGTTTTTAGAGTATTGATGATAAAGACTATAATGATAAGTTACATTCAATTCTTGGAAGTTCTTTGATATATATTTGATAGTCGAGTTAAACAAATCCTTTTTAATAGGATCCTTGCAGGGAATATTAATGTTTCTTATTTTATTAAATTTGCAAAAATTTAGCTTATTTTCTAACTGAGAAATATTTTTAAATGTCAATTCAAATCTTAAATTATTAATCATCAATTATGGTGTAAATGCGTTACGTAAATATTAACGAAAACATGCATCAGCTACGATACGTATTTTTGAGGGCATACTTTCATTCTTACTCTTAATAAAATAGCTAGGAGAAATCTCTAATAAGGCTTTTATAGAAATTTTATCTTCTACTGATTTTCCAAGAACCTCATTGAAACATCTCCAGTTCTTTAAAGTTAATATTCCAGGCCAAGATAAATAAAGACCTGCAAAAATCCCTGAAAATAGAAACAAAAAATATTTCATATTAAAAAATAATATGCTCAAATAATATAATTAAAACGCAAATCAACAAGTTAAAAAGGAAATATTTAATTAATTTCTACGTTTTTATCAAATCACATAACCATAAAATGTTTTGATGAACTCGAGAGGTTAGAATGTTTAAAAAGTATTTTAAAGAATATGGCAAGCCAAGATTATCTAATTGCAATAGCATTAATAGAGCAAAACCTAATAAGAGCAATGCCACTTGGAGGAAAAGAAATTAAAGATAATTTAGAGGAGCCAGAAAATTTCAAGAAACTTGGAGGGGAGGTAATTCTAAATCTTCTTCTTAGAGTTTTTCAAAGGAGTGATGAGGGAGCTTTGAAAAGAGCCTCTGAAGATAGAGGCTTACTTTTGGTGCATATGCATCCTAAAAGAATGCAGAAAGAACTTCCATTTATTAAATCTGAATGGATAAGAGACGGGGACACACAACAATTTTTAAAATACCTTGGGAATCTATCTAAAGAAGTATGGACAGCATCATTTGTAAAGTACAAAGGAATTGAATTTACATCCATCTCAAAAAATGAAGAGATCTAAAAAATATTTATAAATATTATTTCTTTTAAAGGATTACTTTCTTTAAAGTATTTTTTTCTTTAAAAACTCTATAACATTTTTTACCATTACCGAAATCTATTGAGAAATATTCAACATTATTTTTGATATGTAGGGCACAATTGCCCTCAATACAAATACAGGATTTAATAATTTCACTATTAATAACCTTATTAACATAAGGTTCCCTTTCTATTTCTTCATCGAAATGTGGACAAGCTATACCATCAACAATTCCCAAGCAGTCTATAATCGCCAATTTTTTTGCAAAAGAATCAGTTATTCCTTTATCAAACCAACAAATAGCTCCAGCACTTACACCACTCAATACAATTCCTTTTTCATAAGCACTTTGTAAGATTTCGGGTAAATTCCATTCTTTCCAAACTGCTAACATACTTTTTGTATTTCCTCCTCCAACATAAATAATATCCTGAGTTAAAACTTTCTCTTTTAAGTTCTCTGTTCTAGAGAAAAAATCAATATGGCTGGGTATACAGTTAAGCTTAGAAAATGCTCTGTAAAAATTTAGTTTATATAAATCACTGTCGCCAGAAGCTGTCGGGATAAAGCAAATTTTTGGTCTTTTTTTACTAATTAAAGAAATTATATATTTTTCAATTTCAAGTGTTCCTAAAGAACGGCCGAACCCACCTCCCCCAATTGCGATTATATTTTTACTAACCATATTAAACAAATGAATTGTTTATGAATTTAAGACAAATTACCATTAAAGATCAACTTGAATTAAAAAAGGTTTATTTTGATTCAATTCAATCAATAGATGAAAAAATATATAGTAAAGAACAAAAAAGGGCTTGGTCAAGCCAAGCCTGGGACAATCCAATATTTGAGAAGTCAGTCAATCATGGAAAAGGATGGCTTTTAAGCGAAGAGGGAATAATTATTGCTTTTGCCACTAGATACCCCAAAAATAGAATTGCTTTATTTTACTGTAAAGGTAAATTCCAGAGAAAAGGTTGCGGTTCTATGTTACTTAATAAAATTGAAGATGATGCGAAAAGAGAGGGTTTAAATTTGCTTTCAACTGAAGCTAGCTTGATAAGCTATAAATTATTTCTTAAAAATGACTGGGAAATAATTCGTAAAGAAAAAGTAACTATAAATAATAATCTTTTTGAAAGATATAAAATGACTAAAATTATAAATCAAATAAATGTTTAAAAAGAATAAGGGGATAATTCTGATTAAAAGGATGCTAATTTGGTCTTTATATTTTTTTTCAGGATTTATATTGTATTCAAACAAAGGTAGTTTGCATCCTTTTTTAATTTCTTTTTCAAAAATTGTTTATCCATTATCTATTTTTTGGGTACAAATAAGAATTAAGAAAAGAACAAAATTAATGCCTATCGATTCTAAAATGACAACTTCCCAATTATGGTTTAATTTATTACCAGTTTTTGCCTCCTTCTTAACAGTAATTTTTTCTATAACAAATGCGTTATTTTATATTTTTGAAAAATTAATTAACTTTTAACTTTAATAAATAACCATTACTTGATTAAATCAGCCATTCTTCTTATAAAAAAATGTAAAGAAATTTGCCTTTTATTTGTATTTGATTAAATTTTAAATAGAGATAAATATATTAATGAAAGATTTTTCATTAAGAGGAAATATTAATTTTGAAAATGAAAAAACGGAAATAGAAGATTATGAATTATTCTCTTTAAAAATCACTGATAGTCTATATAAGAAAGATATTGGTAAATTTCTAGAGATAATCTCCTCGCATTTTATTTAAAAAATATGTCATTTCTGATCTTCAAATTAAAACAGTCTTATAAATAAACAAGTTTTTGAAGGATAATAAGCTAAATATAAATAAATCTTATGCAATTATTTCTTGCTGACTGTCAATTTCCAGATATTGAAAATCAAGTAAAAGCTTATCAGTTATTTGTGGAATCCTGGGAAAATGGTGAAATGGCGAAATCAGATAAAACAGACAAATTTGAAATGTTATTTAGAGTGCATGCTCCAGGAGAAGGGAGAGTAGTTTGTTTATGTAAGGCATATAGTGATAAAGAAATATTTGAGCATTTTGCTCCATGGCGAGCCAAATTCGGCATTCACATGGAATTTACTCCTGTAATAAGTTGTCAAAATGTTGTTGATTACCATAAAGAGTTGTTCAAAAACTTAGGGTAATTAACTTAAATCTTAATTTTATCGTGATTAAACCTTTTCCTAATCTTATTAATAAAAAAAAAGATAGAAATGTATCTTCTTCAAAAAGTAAACCTAAGCGAGAAGAAAACGTCAGATCTACACCACTAATAATATTTGGTTTTATCATCTCATTAAGTTCCATATTTTTGCTTTTATTTACAATAAATAATAAATTTGGATAATTTATGAGTAATTAGAACTATTACTTTGAATCAGATATGTTCTAATATGAATAAAAAATAATAAACAATATGGCATTTAAAGAAGGGGGTATGGCATCAGGTCTCCTCATTATTGCAGTTTCAATAGTTTTTGCTGCTGGTTTTGGATTTTTAGTATTGCATTTTGTCCCAGGGACGCCATTTTAGATAATCCAATTAGACTAAATTCACTAAAGTCAACTAAACACTGACAGTTTCTAAATCCTGAATTTGATTGTCATCAGAGTTAGATTTCTTCTTTAATCTATAAGCATAAACTAAGGATCCTAAAGCTAAAGAACTAGAGGCTAATATTCCAGTTATGAGTATTAAAGCGAAAAGTCCTCCTATTAATCCTCCTTTCAATCGAAGCAAGCTTGATTTAATTAGAAGAATTAATAGTAAAGCAATAGTGGCTTTTAGAGAAGAAATTTTCAAAAAAGTAAGTGGATAAAAAGGATTTAACAACATTTTTATATCAGAAATAAATTTAGCTTATTCTAAAAATAAATTATAAAAATCGCATAAAAAAAAGACTCAAATGAGTCTTTTAAAATCTATCTTAAAGATGATGATTTATTGATCAGGGTCTAATTTGCTATAGTTTGGTCCAACAATAATCCAAAGTAGGGCAAAAAGAACCATAGAACCAATTCCTACGTAGGCTGCAGAAGGGACAAAACCACCTATTGCAAAGGAAGCTAATAAATTCATGATTTTAAAAACATAATATCTTCGAGTTAGCATACAGATTTTTATGAAAAATATACCTATATTGAGACATTTCTTCGTAATTATTAGAATCGTTTAACTATCCGTTTATAAAAAATCCACAAAATTTTTATTAATTGTTTTATTATCGAGGCATTACTATTTTGTTTGCGCACTGTAAGACCATCAAAACTGTTTCATTCTAATGACTTCCAACTATACGTTTATTTATGATGGAGAATGCCCATTCTGCAATCATTTTGCAGAGCTACTTGAGATCAAAAGCCAGATAAATAATATTAAAATTCTTGATGGTCGTAAAAATTTAACTCTAATTAAATCCCTCCTAGAGAAAGGTTATGACTTGGATAAAGGAGCTATACTCCTTAAAGATGAAGATATCTTTCATGGGGCAGATGCTATTAATACTATTTGCAAAAAGATAAATAATCCCTCAAGTAGTTTACTTTTGTTACTTTCTAGAGTGTTTAAATCAAATAAACGAACAAATTTGATATTTCCTTTACTAGTCAGAGCCAGAAGATTCGTATTGATATCAAAAGGTATATCAATATCCCTAGTTTAAAAATAAAAACTTTCTAAATATTAAATAACATATTTATAAGCTTCTGTATCAATAAATGATAATTAATTATTTCTTAGCTAGAACTAGGTGGTAACAACAAGTATTAAATGATAGAAAACTTCAATCCCTTTATTTCATTGGGCGGTGATAACCAAAAAGTTAATCATATGGCTGAAGCGGCACTTGAAATGAATTTAACTTGCAATGATTTAAAGAAGGATTTAAATTTAACCGATGGAGATGTAGTAGATATGTTACAACTAGTCATGGATAGGTTTAAAAATAATAATTAAGTTTTTATTTTTTATCTACAAATCGCTATATATCTAATATTTATTAATGAAAACAGTACAAATTGAGTTTTCGAAATATGAATCAGTTAACTTTTTATGGTCTGAATTAATAGAAGATTACGGATTTGACAAAGCCAGAAAAATAGTTTCTCAAGCTATTGACTTGCAAAAAATGAATGGAACTAAAAATAATACAATGCCAATAATATTTTCAGGAACAGGAGGATTGGCTCTAATCCCAATACAGATGCTAGAAAAAGAAGACTTTAAAATTAGTTGTAAAGATAACCAAGTTTTAATATTTAATCTCAAAAGAAAGTCATTTCAAATTTTAAATGAAGCAAATTAATCTAAATTAGTTATTTCTCGATAAAGCCAAAATTACTTTATAGTCTACTAAAACAATTTAATGATAATGACTTTTGAAGCGACCTACCTAGGTTCAAATGGTTGGCTTATAAAATTTAGAAAAACCAATTTAATTATTGATCCTTGGCTCAAAGGAGATTTAATATTTCCACCAGGTGAGTGGTTTTTTAAAGGATCATTAGAAGAAGAAATTTCAATAGATAAAAAAATAGATATTATTTTGTTAACCCAAGGATTACCTGACCACTGTCATGTTCCAACATTAGAAATGTTCAGAAAAGATATTCCTATAATTTGCCCTAAAAGTGCTATCAAAACATTAGAAAAAATTGGGTTTAGTTCAATTAAAGTGCTTAGGCCAACTGAAAAGTTAAATCATTTTAATTTAAGTTTTGAAGCCACTGCTGGGGCTCCGGTACCACAAATAGAAAATGGTTACATTGTTAAAGACGATCAAGATAATGGGTTTTATATAGAACCACATGGATATCTTGATGAAAATTTAAACAAGCAAAGTCTTGATGCAGTCATCACTCCTACAAAAAATTTAGAATTACCCCTAGTTGGTTCTTTCGTAAAAGGTGCTGATGTGATCCCTAAATTGATTAATAAATTCAATCCAAAATATATACTTTCAAGTACAATTGGCGGAGATGCAAAATATTCAGGTTTTTTAAATAATTTTATTTCAGTTCAGGATTATCAAGAGGAATTAAATTGTAATCTTGTAGATCTAAAGAGTATGCAATCTATTATGATTTAAATCAATACCCAAAAAGATCTTTAGTTAATTCATTTAGCTTGACAATAAATCTACTTTAAAAGGAGCTCAAAAATTTATTCATTTTTTATTAACTCAGTACTTTTATTAGCTTTGAATAGTAGCTATATATGTGAAAATACAAAGCTTGATCTTGTGATGAGAAATAATTTTAATGGTGACTTTTCCATAGTAGAAAAGATATCCGAGTTAAAGCCTGGAGCATTTATAAATATTAATTGGAATAAAAAAAAGCTTATGCTTCCATACTCTCTAAGGAAAGATTACATTTCATTTACAGATAAGAAATGGGACTGGAGATACCAATTCAATGAGGACGGATCGCCAAATATTAAAAATCCTTCCTTATACGAGCTACTTCCTTCTGGGGAAATTAAAACACATTTTTGTGAAACAGTAGATAATAGGTCAAACTTATAATTACAAGACAACCACCCTAGATTATTCATTCAATATTTAAAATCTTTATTAAAGATGGACAGCCAAAAAAACCAAAAAGGTATTCCAAGATATGTAAAGCTTGAAGATTACAAAGTTTTTGATTACGAAATTCCGGAAATTTTTTTGGACTTCGTAATTAAGAAAACTTTTGTTAAAGTTACGACGAAACTAAAATTGGAAAAAAAAAATAAGAATACCAGAAATCTTATTCTTGATGGTACGGATATTTTAATAAAAAAAATATTTATAGATGACTCGCTATTAGAAGAGAAATACTATAAACAGCGAAAAAATAACTTAAAAATTAAAAATATTGATAAAGATAATTTTTTATTAAAAATAGAAGGAATAATTAAACCGAAGCAAAATACTTCCCTTTTAGGAATGTATGAGAGCAATGGAATTATAACTACGCAATGTGAGGCAGAGGGATTTAGAAGAATAAGTTTCCACTCTGATAGGCCTGATATTCTCAGCAAATACACAGTGAGAATTGAGGCAGACAAGAGTGACTATCCTGTATTACTGTC